>NZ_JTKZ01000919.1:0-19703 GCF_000799035.1 Delftia sp. ZNC0008 | reverse complement strand
GCGCGTGCGGGATGGTTGCGTTGCCAGCGGTGCGCCAGGCAATGCCAGCAGGCCGATGCGGTGCCGGCATGGGGCGTGAACAAGGGCCCGGCCATGGCCTGCTCGCCCGCGGGCCGGACCAGCAGCCAGGGCCGGCCTGCGGCACGCTGGCCGGCGTCGATGGCGCCCAGGCGCGGGTCCAGGTAGTCGTCGCAGAAAACGATGGTGAGCGGGGCGGGGGCGGGTGACTGCGTGGCCACGGCCGCAGCCCAGTGGCAGGCGGCTGTGCTGTCCAGCGCTGCAGTCAGCAGGACGATGTCGATCTGCTCCGATGCCTGCAGGCGCACGGGCGGGGCCGAGAAATCCGGTTGCAGATAACCGTGGCCGTTCACGTCGCTGTGCAGCACCGGCTGTACCAGGCCCTGGCGCAGCAGGGCGCCCAGGGCGTGCAGCATCTGCGCAAGCGGCGCATCGGGCGCTGTGGCGCAGTGCTGCATGAGGCTGGTGCCGGCCTGCAGCGGGGCGTTGAGCGCCAGCACGGCGGCGGAGCCCAGGGCCAGGGTGTCGCGTTCGCTGGTCAGCAAAAGGCGGTCGCCCTGCTGCACGGGGGAAAGGAATTTCTCGTGCCAGCGGAAGGCGTCGGCAAACAGGTCCGGGGCCGCAGGCTCAGGCAAGGGACGGGGCTCCCAGTTCAAGGCGGACGACGGCATACGGATGCTGGCCGGTGGTGGCGTGGAAGGCGGTCTCGAACAGTTGGTGCTGCTGCGAGAACCGGGCATACAGGTGCTCCTGCAGGCTGATGCGGATGGCGGGGTGGATGCGCTCCATCTGGGCGCCGTCCGCAAAGCCGGAGACGACGGGCAGCCGCATGCCGCCCACCTGCATGGGCAGCCGTGCAAGGGCCGGGTGCACATGGTCGAGCACCACGGTACACGGCGGGCTGCCGGGCGCGGCAAAACGCTGGGCCAGCTGCTGCAGCATGGCCTCCAGCGGCGCCTGTGGAAGGTAGGGGCAGACGCCTTCGAGCAGCACCAGAACGGGCTGGTTGCCGGGCAGGGCGGCGGCGTCCAGCCAGGAGGTGTCGAGGATGGAGCAGGCAAGGCGGGTTTCGTCGCCGTCCATGTATTGATCGCGCAGCGCAATGGCGTCGGGCAGGTCCACGTTCAGCCAGCGTGCGGTGCCGGCCAGGGCCGCCAGGCGGCTGCGCCGCGTGCACAGGCCCGCGCCCAGCGCAATGCACAGACCGGACGGATGCGCGCTCAGGAATTGCGTGGTGAGCCGGTCGAACAGCTGCGTGCGCAGCACCACGCTGCGCACAAAGGCGGGGTCGGCGGCGTGCGCCTCGCTGGCCTGGGGCAGCGCCGCCGCGATGCGGCACGCCTCGGGGTCGGCAAAGGGCGGCAGGTCGTGCAGCTCCGGGGGAGCTGCCGCACCTGCAGCGCGGGCACGTGCCGCCAGAGTCAGCAGCAAGGTGGTCGTGGCCCCTTGCAGCTGCGCCGGTGCCGTATCAGCAGGTGAAGGGATAGGCGTCACCGGTGTTGTTGTAGGAGGTGAGGGCGATGGCCCACAGGTCCTGCTCGGCGGGTGCCACCGGGTAGTTCAGCACGATGCCGTTCTTGATGGCCGTGCCGTCTGCGCGCTGCAGGTTCCACTCGCCGCGCGCGGCGTCCCAGGTGAAGGCCTGTTCGGTCTCGAAGCGGACCTGGAAGTTGAACGGGTTGTTGTAGCCCAGCCATTGGCTCAGCACGGGGGCCTTGTCCTTGCCGTCGTCGCGCGTCAGCTCCGCGTGGAACTCGGGCGACTGCCAGGCCAGGGCGATGGCGCGCAGCACCACGCCGCCGAAGGCCAGCAGCGAGTCGGGGCCGCCGCCGGGGATGCCCAGGCCCGTGGGCAGGGCAGCCCTGAGCATGCCGTTGTTCGGTTCCTCGAACGAGGTGCTCACGCCCATGAAGTTGGGGAACAGCTGGTAGTAGGCGGCCAGGGCCTCGGAGGCATGGGTCTGGGGCGCCTGGGGCAGGACGATGACGAATTCATCGTCGGGACCGATCCAGCCGGCCGTGAGCACGGGCTTCCATTCGGCGCGCTGGGTGGGGTCGTCGCTCAGGCGCAGCGACACATCGACCTGGGGCCACTGGGTCGGCAGGTTGAAGTCGCGGTGCAGCATGGGCTGGATGTCGCGCTGCCCCAGCAGGTCACGGCGGTAGGCGTCATCCTGCCAGGAGCGGGCGATGGCCCGCAGGTAGGCAAGGCGGAATGCGAGCAACGGTTCAGTATTCTGCAGCTGGGTGGTCATGTGACTTCATCCTCGGTTCAAGAAAAATGCGCCTGGCCGGGCAGGGGCCCGGACAGGTGCACGGACAGTTCAGGCCGCAGCGCGGCCAGCTCACTCAGGCGCGCGGCCACGTCCGGCCTGGCGGGTGCCAGGGCCTGCGACAGGGCCAGCGCCTCGGTTTCGGTGCGGTACTTGCCGGCGGTGCGCGCAGTCCCGGCGGCCTGGGCCAGGCTGTCCTGCACGGCTGTGTGGTCGGCGCCCATGGCCAGCAGGAAGCGGGCCTTCTTCAGGTGCAGCTCGCTGCTGTGCAGCCGTTCGTCCAGCACGTCGGCCAGGCGCAGGCATTCGTCGATCTTGTCCAGGGCCTCGGCCCAGCGCCCGCTGGCCGCCAGCATTTCGGCGACGAAGGAGCGGTAGTAGGTCTGGCAGTAGCGGCAGCCCATGTCCCAGAGCAGCTGCGCCGTGCCGCTGGCGCGTTCAATGCCCTCGGCGCTGGCGCTGCCTGCGCCGTCACCCAGCGCCCAGCAGCGGATGATGTCCGCATAGCCCGAGAACGCGGGCAGGCCGTAGCGGGCCGTGATGTCCAGCAGCTCGCCCGTGGTGGCCAAGGCGCTTTCCTTGTCGCCACGCGCCTGGTGGACCAGGGCCTGGTAGAGCAGGGCCATGCTCAGGGAGGGAATGTGCGAGACCTCGTGCGCCAGGCGCACGGCGTCGTTCGCATCGGCCAGCGCGGCCTGGTCGAAGCCGGCGAACCAGCGCACCAGGGCGCGCCCGCAGGTGGCCCAGACGCGCGTGTCGAAGCCGAACTCGGCCGCATGGTGGGCATGGGCCACGGGGTCGTAGCGGGTGATGGCGTCGGTCAGCGCTTCTTCGGCCTGCTCGAATCGGCCGTCGGAGTAGTGGGCCAGGCCCAGGTAGGTCTGGGCGGCCACCAGCACGCCCGTGTCCTGCTGGCGCACGGCCTGCTCCAGCAGGCGGTGGCTGAGCTGGCGCACTTCCTCGCGGTTGCTGGCCACGTGGTGGTAGGTGATCAGCATCCACAGGTGCTGCACCTGCTTGTAGTCGGCCACCGCATTGGCGCCGGGGCCGGCCAGCAGCTCCTGCGACAGCGCGATGCTTTCCACCACCTGGGCATGGGCCCAGCCGTGCTTGTTCATCAGCGCCTGGGTCACGTAGCTGTTGACGTCCAGCCGCGCCTCGCGCTGGGCCACGCCCTGGAGCTGTTGCAGCCAGTCGTCGATGTGGCGCGCGTAGGCAATGGTTTCATCGTTGAGCGAGCGCAGCTGCGTGATGCGCAACTGCCGCACCGCAAGCGCCACGGCCTGGGCGTGGTCTCCGGCGTCCGCCCAGTGCTGGGCCACGCCTGCGGGTTCCGCTGCAACGCGCTGGGGCTGGTGTTGCATCAGGGCCAGGGCCACGTCGCGGTGCAGCAGCCGGCGCTGCGATGCCAGCATGCATTCGTAGGCCGTGTCGCGGATCAGCGCGTGGCGGAACATGAAGGCGCCGGCGCCCGCACGTTCATCGGCAATGACCAGGCCGGCCTGGCCCAGCTGCGCCAGTTCCTGCTCGACCTCGCCTTGCGGGCGTTCCACGCAGGCGCACAGCAGGCCGAAGTCGAAGTGCCGGCCCATGGTGGCGGCCAGTTGCAGCAGCGGCTTGAGCGGGCCGATGCGGTCAAAGCGGCTGACCAGCGAGTCGCGCAGGGTCAGCGGAATGGCGGCCGGCAGCCCGGCATGGCGAAAGTCCCAGACGCCGTCCTGCTCCACCAGGTGGGCATCCAGCAGCATGCGCGCCATTTCCTGGATGAACAGCGGCACGCCGTCGGTGCGCTCCACCACGTGGCGGATCACGGCGGGGCTGAGCCTGCGCGGCGCCAGCGTCTGGCGGGCCAGCTCGGTGGCCTGTGCGTCTTCCAGGCGCCGCACGTCCACGCACTCGGCCTGCAGGCCTTCGGGCGGCTGCCATTGCGGACGCGCCGTGAGCACCAGCAGCACGCGCCGCCCGGGCAGGCGCGCTACCAGTTGCTCCAGCAGTTCGATGCTGGTGGGGTCGGCCCAGTGCACGTCCTCGACGACCAGCAGCAGGGGCTCGGCTTCGGACATGTGCAGCAGCCATTGCGCGGTGGACTGCAGCAGCAGCGCCCTTTGCATGACGGCCGAGATGCGGCTGGGCTCGCAGTCGCCCAGGGGCAGCGAGAGCCAGGCGCACAGAATGGGCAGGGCGGCCTCGGCATCGCAGCCTGCGGCGCGCAGGGCTTCGCGCATCTGCTCGCGGTGGTCCTGCGGGGGATCGGCCGCCTCCAGCCGCTGCCGTATCAGGCCCAGGAAAGGGGTCAGCGCGGTGTTGCGATGCTCGGGCTGGCATTGCAGCACCACGGTGTTCGCGCCCTGTGTCCTGGCGTGGACGAGCAGCATGTCGGCCAGGCAGGATTTGCCGATGCCCGGCTCGCCGCGAATCCACAGCGCATTGCCCCCGGCTTCGCGGGCCCGCGCCCATGCGTCGTGCAGGCGCTGCAGTTCGGGTTCGCGGCCTATGCACTGCAAGGCTGCATCGGACACAGGTCCCTGCAGTAGCTCGGCTGGCTGCTCCAGCTCCAGGCGATAGGTCTGCATGCCCGTGGGCTGGCCGGGCAGGCGCAGGCTGCCGGCCTTCTCGAAGCGCGCATGACGCGACAGCAGGCGGTGGCTGCTTTCGCTGGCCAGCAGGGTGCCCGCATCGGCGATGGCCTCCAGCCGCATGGCCACGTTGACGGCATGGCCCGAGGGCGCTTCGCCGCCGACCACCACGGCCATGCCGGTGTGCAGGCCCATGCGGATTCCGAGGTGCAGTCCGTGGACCTGCTCGATGGCGGCTGCGCGGCTGCGGCTGAGCGTCAGCAGCTCCTGGGCCGTCATGCCGGCCTGGCGGGCATCGGTGTCGCTGGTGTGCGGGTAGCCGAAGAGCACCAGCATGCGGTCGCCCAGCGTGCCCGCCAGCATGCCGCCGCGCCGGGTGGCAACGTCGGAGAACAGCGTGAGTTCCTCGCGCTGCAGCAGTTCGATGTCTTCGATGTTCAGCCCCTGCGAGGGCTGGCTTGAGGTGCCCGTCGTGCCGTCCATGCCGTGGGTGTCGCTGCCCGGCCAGAGGGAGACGCTGCAGCACAGCACGGTGAGCTGGCGCACTTCGGAGAACACGCGTGTGGTGGCCACGGTGCGTGTCAGGTCCGCCTGCTGCACCTGGGCGGCGGCGGGCAACTGGCCCACCAGATCGTCCAGCCGCACGCGCATGAGGTCCCTGAGCAGGGCCGCCGCCGAGTCGCTGCGCTCCGCAGGCCGCTTCTTGAGCGCCTTGCGCAGCAGGGCGGCGATGGGGTGGGTGGAGATGGCCGGCGGCAGCTGCACTTCCTGCGGGCTGAGCTGGCGGTGCACGATCTCGGCCACCGAGGCGCCCTGCACGGCGGGCGTGCCCGTCAGGCATTCGAGGAACATCAGCCCCCAGGCATACAGGTCGGTGCGGGCGCTGGGCGGCTCGCCGCGCAGCTGCTCGGGCGCGCTGTAGGCCGGCGTGCCCAGGCACTCGTCGCCCATGGTGAGCTGCGAGACCTGCGGGCCGGCAAACTGCGGGATCACGGTGCCAATGCCGAAGTCCAGCACCATGGCGTGGCGCACCGCGCCCGTGGAGGTGACCATCACGTTGTCGGGCTTGAGGTCGCGGTGCACGATGCCGGCGGCATGCGCGCAGTCCAGCGCATCGAGCACCTCGGCCATGAGGCGGCCGGCCTCGGCGGCAGTCAGCACGCCCTGGCGGCGGATCAGGCTCTTGAGGGTCTCGCCGGGCACATATTCGAAGACGCCGTAGACGCAGTCGCCTTGCTCGCCCTTGTCCAGCAACTGGACGATGTGCGGATGGTGCAGGGACGCGCACAGCATGGTCTCGCGGTGGAAGCGCTCCACCTGGCGGCCGCCTTCCTGCAGCCTGACGACCTTGATGGCCACCGATGCACCCGTGCGCCGGTGTCGCGCACGGTAGACGGTGCCGTAGCCACCCGATCCCAAGGTTTCCAGCAGTTCGTAATCGGGTATTTCCAGGGGGGCTGGCGCCACCGGGGTCACCGCAGCTTGCGTGGGGTTGGTGATGGCATCGTGCATTTCAGCCTCTGTTGGGTATCCTCCTGGAGGGTATCCAGTCGTCCATTTGTCATACGGCAGACCGTGCTTTTGATACCGTTCGTTACTATAGCGTACGTCCGAATGCAATTGACTGTTTTTGCCTACGTGCTTGCCCATGGTTGCCGTCGCCGCGGCGTCCGGCGCTCAGGCCCAGCTGGCCGCATTGCGCAGCCGTATGCCGCTGGCATGCAGCGAGCTGTCCCAGACGCCGCGCAGCGGCTGCAGGGAATCGACGATGCGCAGTTCGGTGCCGCATTCCGCTATTGCTTGCGGCAGATCGACCAGCAGGTCCCGGCGCAGGGGCTGCACGGCCTGCCGGCTCACGTACATGCCGGCGTCCTCCAGGCTTTCAAATGTATCGGCCGGCAGCTCGTACCGGTGTATCCGGGCCGCTTGCAGGCGCGCGGCCCAGGCGGTCTCCACATAGGCCACGGCCAGCGCTCCATCGGGCAGGGCGTTCAGCCATTGGGCCCTGTCTTCGCTGGTGCTGTGCTCGTGCGGCCATATGACGATGCGCGGGCATTCGCGCGGAAACAGGTACAGCCGCTGATGCGTCTGTGCGATGGCCCACACCAGGGGGCCGTTGAGCCACTCCTGCCCCTGGCGGCGGGGGGCCGCCTTCAGGACCGGGCGGGGTTGGAACTGCCGGATGTCCCCGTCTTCGCTGAAATGAAAAAGTCGCATGGCGCGCAGTGTAGGGCGCGGCGATTTGCAGGCGGCCCGCCATCCCCTATGATGCGCGACACCTGTGAATAATCCCAGGTACTCGCAACCCACGGAAAGGTCCACGCACCATGAACGGTCACTGTCTTTGCGGCGCAGTCAGCTTTGTCTCTCCCCAGGCCCGGGAAATCGGGGCCTGCCACTGTGGGTACTGCCGGCGCTGGGGCGGTGGCCCCATGCTGGCGGTGCATTGCGGGCCCGATGTGAAGTTCGAGGGCGGCGAGCACATAGGCACCTATGCCTCCTCCGAATGGGCCGAGCGCGCCTTCTGCAGGCAATGCGGCACGCACCTGTACTACCGGCTGCACGCCACGGGCGAGTACTTCGTGCCGGCCGGCGCCTTCGAGTCGCAGGACTTCGAGCTGGCCACGCAGATCTACATCGACAGAAAGCCCGGCTACTACGACTTCGCCAACCAGACGCCGACCATGACCGAGGCCGAGGTCATCGCCCAGTACGCGCCCCCGCAGGAATGAGGCACAGCCCCATGCCCCTGCACGATGACGCCAGCGGCCTGGCAATGGAGCCTGCCGCACGGCCCGGCGATCCGCTTGATCGCATCGACACACCCAGCCTGGCGCTGGACCTGACGGCCTTCGATGCCAACCTGCGCACCATGCAGGACTGGGCCGACCGCCATGGCGTGGCGCTGCGCCCGCATGCCAAGGCGCACAAGTGCCCCCAGATCGCGCTGCGCCAGCTGGCGCTGGGCGCGCGCGGCATCTGCTGCCAGAAGGTGAGCGAAGCGCTGCCCTTTGTGGCGGCCGGCGTGCGCGACATCCTGATCAGCAACGAGGTCGTGGGGCCGGCCAAGCACGCGCTGCTGGCCCGGCTGGCGCGCAGTGCGCGCATGGCCGTGTGCGTGGACAACGCGGCCAACCTGGTGCAGCTGTCCCAGGCCATGGCGCATGCGGGCGTGGAGATCGACGTGCTCGTCGAGGTGGACGTGGGCCAGGGCCGCTGCGGCGTGCCCGGTGCCGAGGCCGTGCTGGCCCTGGCGCGGCAGGCGCGTGATCTGCCGGGCTTGAATTTCGCGGGCCTGCAGGCCTACCACGGCGCGGTGCAGCACCGGCGCAGCCGCGAAGAGCGTGCGCAGGCCTGCCAGGAGGCTGCGAGCCGGGCGGCGGCCTGCGCGCAGCTGCTGCGCGACAACGGCCTGGCCTGCCACACCATCACGGGCGGCGGCACGGGCAGCGTGGAGTTCGATGCGGCCAGCGGCGTCTACACCGAGCTGCAGCCGGGCTCCTATGCCTTCATGGATGGCGACTACGGCGCCAACGAATGGGGCGGGGCGCTGGCCTTTCGCCGCAGCCTGTTCCTGCTGTCCACGGTGATGAGCACGCCCGCGCCGGACCGCGTCATCCTCGATGCGGGCCTGAAATCCACCTCGGCCGAATGCGGCCCGCCCGCCGTCTACGGCACGCCGGGCCTGCGCTGCGTGGCCATCAATGACGAGCACAGCGTGGTATGCGTGGAGCCTGGCGCCCAGGCGCCCGCCCTGGGCAGCGTGCTGCAGCTGCTGCCCTCGCACGTGGACCCGACATTCAACCTGCACGACGAGCTGGTGGTGCTGCAGGGCGGCACGGTGCACGCGCTGTGGCCGATTGCGGCGCGCGGGCTGTCGCGCTGAAGACGGCATGAAAGAAGCCGCCGGCCTTGCGGCGCGGCGGCTTTTTTGCGTCTGCGGCCTGCTGTGGCCTGTGGCTTACAGCTCGATCTTGGCGCGGCGGATCACGTCGCCAAAGCGCTTGTTTTCCTCGACGATGAAGGCCTTGAACTCTTCGGGCGTGGGAAAGTAGTTCTCGTAGCCGAAGGTCTGGAACTTGGGCTGGATGTCGGGCTCGCGCAGGGCCTTCATGGTGTCCTGGCGGATCTTCTCGACCACGGCCGGCGGCGTGGACTTGGAGACGGCAAAGGCATTCCAGCCGGTGACCACGGCATCGGCCGGGCCGCCGGACTCGGCCACGGTGGGCACGTCTTCATAGCCCTTGAGGCGGTGGGGCGCCAGCACGGCCAGGAAGCGCAGCTTGCCCGAGCGCATCAGCGGGCCGGCCGTGCCCGAGGAGCCCAGCGCAAAGGCCAGCTCGCCCGTGGCCACGCTGGTGTACAGCTGGCTGGTTTCCTTGTAGATGACGTGTTCCATCTTGGTGCCCGTCAGCGACTCCAGCAGGGCCGAGCCCAGGTGCACCGGGTTGCCCACGGACCACGAGCCGTAGTTGAGCTTGCCGGGGCGCGCCTTGGCGTCGGCAATCAGGTCGGCCACGGTCTTGTAGGGGCTGTTGACCGGCACGCAGACGAAGAAGAAGGTGCGAAACAGCGGCAGGACGACCTCGAAGTCCTTGTCGATGCTGTAGGGCAGTTTCTTGAACAGGTGGGGATAGGCGGCCAGGTGGACGTTGTCCAGCTGGATGATGTCCGTGCCGTCGGTGGCGCCGCGCTTGAAGGCCTCGATGGCGATGAAGCCGTTGCCCCCCGGGCGGTTTTCCACGATGACGGGCTGGTTCCACAGGCGCGCCAGCTTGTCGGCCACCAGGCGCGAGGTGCCGTCCGGCCCGCCGCCCACGGGGAAGGGGTTGATGATGCGCACCTGCTTGGTGGGCCAGTTGGCGGCGGCACCCGACTGGGCACGCGCGGGTGCCAGGGCGCCCATGGCCAGGGCGCCAAGGGCGAGGCCCGCCTGGCGGCGATTGATGCGGAAGGCGCTGTCTTTCATGGTTTGTCTCCGAGTCGCTGTTGGGCTTGCTGGGGGGGCTTGGTCCTATGCCGGCAAGGCACAGGCTGCTCTTGTTTTTACGCTCTCTTGCGGGAGCGGCTGGATCATCCAGTCGCCGCATTGTGTCAGTTCGTTGCAAAGCACCTAGCCATAGCTGGCGCTAGCAGCTATAGCAAAATGGCATAAGTGAGGAGGCGAGAGAACATGAATTTGCAGCAGATAGAGACGTTCGTGCATGTGGCCGAGACCGGCAGCTTCAGCAAGGCGGCCGTGCTGCTGGAGACGGCGCAACCCGCACTGAGCCGCCAGGTGCGGGCGCTGGAGACCGAGCTGCGCGAAACCCTGCTGATACGCACCGGCCGCGGCGTGACCCTGACCGACGCCGGCCGCCGCCTGCTGGAGCACGGCCACGCCATCATGCAGCGCGTGGCGCTGGCCAAGGAGGATCTGGGCAGCCAGCGCGACGAGCCCGTGGGCCGCATCGTGGTAGGCCTGCCGCCCAGCCTGGCGCGGCGCCTGACGCTGCCGCTGATCGACCTGTTCAGCAAGGACATGCCCAAGGCCCGGCTGGCCGTGGTCGAGGGCTTTTCCATGAACATCGCCGAATGGCTGACCTCGGGCCGCATGGATCTGGGCCTGGTCTATACGCCCGAGCCGCATCCGCACATCGAGGTCACGCCCGTGCTGGAAGAGCGCCTGTGCCTGATCGGCCCGACGCGCACGCTGGGCGGGCGCAGCAGCGTGCGCTTTGACGAGCTGTCGCAGTTTCCGTTGATCATGCCGCAGCACGGCCAGATCTTCCGCAAGCTGATGGAGGCCCAGGCCACGCTGTCCCAGGTCAAGCTCAACGTGGTCTGGGAAGTGTCCAGCGTGCCGGCCATCCTGGACCTGGTGCGCGGCGGCTACGGCTACGCCGCGCTGACCGACAGCGCCATGCGCAGCCACCTGACCGATGCCGAGCTGGTGGGCATTCCCATCGAATCGCCCCACGTGGTGAGCACGCTGTGCCTGGCGCAGTCGGCCAAGAAAAAGGCCACGCCGCTGATCCGCAAGACTTCTCTGGCCCTGCGCGAACTGAGCCGGCTGGTGTGCGCGCCGCTCTGAGCGGTTGCAGCGACGGCGGCAGGTCGCAGGTCAGCAGGCCTCAGAGCAACGGCCGCAGCTCCCGCGCCGCCTCCTGCAGCAGCGGCAGCAGCTCGGCCACCATGTCGGCCGGCGCCATGCGCTGGGGCGAGGTCACGATGTTGAGCGCGGCCACCGTGCGGCCCTCCATGTTGCGCAGCGGCACGGCCAGGGCCTGCACGGCCAGCTCATGCTCTTCCAGGGCCAGGCAGAAGTCCTGTCGGCGCACTTCGTCCAGCACGCCTTCGAGCGCTGCGCTGTCGGTGACCGTGTGGGCGGTCAGGCGCCGCAGATCGTGCGATGCCAGCCATTGCCTGAGCTCGGCCGCAGGCAGCGCGGCAAGCAGCACGCGGCCCGTGGAGGTGGCGTGGGCGGGCAGGCGGCTGCCCAGGTGCAGGCCGTGGGCCATGAGGCGTTGGCCGCGCTCGTGCAGGGCGCTGCGCGCGACGATGACCACTTCGTGGCCATCGCGCACCACGCAGGAAAACGACAACTGGGTCTGCGCCGCCAGCCGGTAGAGCACGGGCTGGACGATGCGCGGCAGCCGCGCCGAGGCCAGGTAGCTGCCCGACAGCCGCAGCACCTTGGGTGCCAGCCAGAAATGGCTGCCGTCCGTCTCCAGGTAACCCAGGTGCGCCAGCGTCAGCAGATGGCGGCGCGCGGCCGTGCGCGTGATGCCCGAGCGCTCGGCCGCCATGGTGGCGTTCAGGCGTTGGCGCTCGGTGTCGAAGCTCTCCAGCACGGCCAGGCCCTTGGCCAGTCCGGCGATGAAGTCATCCGGGTCGATGGGAAAGGGCTGGTTCATGGGCGGGGAGGGCGTGCATGCAGGTAGTGCGCGATTGTCGCGCAGATTGCGCGATCACCGCGCAACTCATGTGCCAGCCCCTCGTCTTTGCGCTGCCTCAAAACTAGTCTTGGGACCAGGCCATGGCATGAACCGGCCATGACATCGAACAACGCAACGGAGACAGATCAATGCGTACCCAAGTCGCCATCATCGGCGCAGGCCCTGCCGGCCTGCTTCTCGGCCAGCTGCTGTACCGCGCAGGCATAGACAACGTCATCATCGAGCAGCGCAGCGCCGACTACGTGCTGGGACGCATCCGCGCCGGCGTGCTCGAACAGGTCACCGTGGACCTGCTGGAGCAGGCCGGCGCCGATGCCCGCATGCGCGCCGAAGGCCTGCCGCACGACGGCATCGAGCTGCTGTTCGGCGGCCAGCGTCACCGCATCGACCTGCACGGCCTGACCGGCGGCAAGCGCGTCATGGTCTACGGCCAGACCGAGGTCACGCGCGACCTGATGGAAGTGCGCGCCGCCGAGGGCCTGACCACGGTCTACGAGGCCAGCAACGTGCAGCCCGTGGGCTTCGATGGCGACAGCCCCGTCGTGCGCTACGAAAAGGACGGCCAGGTCCATGAGCTGCAATGCGACTTCATCGCCGGCTGCGACGGCTTTCACGGCATCTGCCGCGCCAGCGTGCCCCAGGACAAGGTGCGCACCTTCGAGAAGGTCTACCCCTTCGGCTGGCTGGGCCTGCTGTCGGACACGCCGCCCGTCTCGCACGAACTGATCTACGCCCAGACCGAGCGCGGCTTCGCACTGTGCAGCCAGCGCAGCGCCACGCGCAGCCGCTACTACCTGCAGGTGCCGCTGACCGAGAAAGTGGAGGACTGGAGCGACGAAGCCTTCTGGAACGAACTGCGCCTGCGCCTGGACCCCGAGGCCCGCGAGCGCCTGGTGACCGGTCCCTCGCTGGAAAAGAGCATTGCCCCGCTGCGCAGCTTCGTGACCGAGCCCATGCGCTTCGGCCGCCTGTTCCTGGCCGGCGACGCGGCCCACATCGTGCCGCCCACGGGCGCCAAGGGCCTGAACCTGGCCGCCTCGGACGTGGGCTACCTGTCCAGCGCCTTCGCGCAGTACTACCGCGACAAGGCGCCCGAAGGCATCGACGGCTATTCCGAGCAATGCCTGCGCCGCGTCTGGAAGGCCGAGCGCTTTTCGTGGTGGATGACCTCGCTCATGCACCGCTTCCCCGACGCGGGCGGCTTCGACACCAAGGTGCAGGAGGCGGAGCTGGACTACATCGTTAACTCCCGTGCAGGCTCGACCTCGCTGGCGGAGAACTATGTGGGGTTGCCGCTGGTGTGAGGGCCGGCGTGAGGCCCCGGGCGCCGCCGAGGCTGCGCCCGCATTGATGCGCGCCTGTCGCCACAGCATTGCGCAAATTTGCAGGCCGCCTCGCCCGGACGGGCACGGGCGAGGAGTAAGCTTGGCAGGTTATGGCGCACATCACGTTTCCCCCTCCCTATATCGCTCCCCAGAATGCAGCGCAGTCGCTGCGCGACGCAGGCTATGCGGTGCTGCGCCCCGACGAATTCGCGGCCTGGGCGGGCGTGTCCTTGACCGAGCTGCATGCGCTCGATGCCGACTGGGCCCAGCTGCCGCCCGATGCCTTTCTCAAGGACGGGGGCCGCTACCGGCGTCGCCGCCATTCCTGCTTCATCGCCGGGCAGGACGGGCTGCAGCAGGTGGAGCACCGCGCGCACTGGCAGCCGGTGGAGTACAACGCCCTGCATGGCGGCATGCTGCGCATGTTCGAGCCCATGCGCGATGCCACGGCGCAAAGCGCCACCTGGAGCCGCCTGCTGCTGGCGCTGGCGGGCCTGTCCGACCAGGTGTTCTGCGCCCAGGGCGATGATGTGCAGCACGAGCGCTGGTTCATCGAGTCCCACCAGTTCCGCATCGACACCACGGACGGCATTGGCCGGCCCACCCCCGAAGGCGCGCACCGCGACGGCGTGGACCTGGTGGCCGTGATCCTGGTCGGGCGCGAGGGCGTGAAGGGCGGCGAGACGCGCATTTTCGAGGCCACGGGCCCCAGCGGCCAGCGCTTCACGCTGACCGAGCCCTGGTCGGTAATGCTGCTGGACGATGCCCGCATGATCCACGAGACCACGCCCATACAGCCCGAGCAGCCGGGCGGTGTGCGCGATACCCTGGTGCTGACCTATCGCCGCCAGGGTTTCCAGGGCTCGGAGCTGACGCGTCGCCGCAAGGATTGATGCAGCTCAAGACGCTGGCGCATGATGGGCGCACACTTTGGTTCATCGACCCGGCCGCCCCCGATTCCTGAGGGCGGCCAAGCACAAAGGAGAAAACGCATGTTCAAGCACATCCTGGTTCCCGTGGACGGCTCCAACAGCTCGATGCTGGCGGTCCACAAGGGCGTGGAGCTGGCCAAGGTCTTTGGCAGCACGCTGACGGCGGTCTACGTGGTGGACCCCTATCCGTTCACGGGCGTGGGCGCCGACTTCGCCTACGGCCAGTCGCAGTACCTGAGCGCGGCCACGGCCGAGGCCAACACCACGCTGGACGCCGTCAAGAAGATCACCGACGAGGCCGGCATCACCGCCACCACCGTGGTGGGCGAAGGCCATGCGGTGCACGAAGGCATCGTGCGCGTGCTCGAGAGCACGGGCGCCGACCTGATCATCATGGGCTCGCAAGGCCGCCGTGGCCTGGAAAAGCTGATGCTGGGCAGCGTGACCCAGCGCGTGCTGGGCGCCGTGCGCGTGCCGGTGCTGGTGGTGCGCGAGTAATCACCGGACCGCTCGGCCCTTCGCCGGGTGAAACGTCAACGGCTCCCTCGGGAGCCGTTTTTATTGGTGCGCTGCAGGGAGAGAGGGCGATCAGCGATTGAGCAGCCGTGCCAGCCAGCCCTTTTTCTTGCGCTGCAGTTCCAGTTCCTGCAGCACTTCGTTCTTGAGCCTTTCCTTCTCGGCGGCAGGACTGGACTCGCGCGCCATGCGCAGATAGGCCTTGGCCGAGTCCACGTAGCCGGTGTCTTCGTTGCGGATGTGGTTGAACAGCCAGCGCGAGAGCATGCCGTGCAGCTCGGCGGCCACGTCCTCGCCGGCATCGAAGCGGGTCTGCATCTCGATCACGCGGCGGGTGAACAGCTCGTGCACCTTCTTGTGCGGGCCGGCGAACATGTAGCCGGCGCTCTCGATCAGGCTTTCCTCGAACACGAAGTGCGAGACGGTGTAGTCGATCATCTCGCCGATGACATCGCCCAGGGCCTCGCGGTCGGGCGAGGAACGCAGCTCGTAGAGCTTGTTGATGTAGTCGACGATGCGGCGGTGCTGCCTGTCGATCTCTGCAATTCCGGTGTCCAGCTCGGGGACCCAGACCAGCAATGCCATGGCGTTCTCCAGGAATTCGGTGATTTCCGGAGAAGTATTCACGGGACTGTCACATCGCCCCTTGATGCAGATCAGTCTGATCTGCATCAAGGAGACGCGGCGTCACTCGATCTTGGCGCCCGAGGACTCGACGATCTGCTTGGACTGCCTGAAGTCGGCCTGGAACATCTTGTCGAAGTCGGCCACGGTCATGGACTGGGGCTCGGCGCCCTGGGTCTGGATGGCGTCGCGCACTTCGGGCATGGCCAGCAGCTTGTTCACTTCGGCGTTGACCTTGGTCACGATGGCCGTGGGCGTGCCCTTGGGCATGAACAGGCCGTACCAGGTGCTCACGTCAAAGCCCTTGAGGCCCGATTCGGCCAGCGTGGGCGTGTCGGGCAGCGAGGACGAGCGCTTGGCCGAGGTCACGGCGATGGCGCGCAGCTTGCCGGCCTTGATCTGGCCGATGGCCGAGGGCACGGAGGACACCAGCAGATCCACGTTGCCGGCCAGCGCATCCATCAGGGCCGGATTGGAGCCCTTGTAGGGCACGTGCACCAGCTGGATGCCCGCCGCTTTCTCCAGCAGCACGCCCGAGAGGTGGATGCTGGTGCCATTGCCCGGCGAGCCGTAGGTCACCTTGCCCGGGTGCTGCTTGGCAGCGGCCAAGATGTCGGCCAGGGTCTTGTAGGGCGAGTTCACGCTGGTGGCGATCACGATGGGCGTGTAGGCCACGTGGGCCACGGGCACCAGGTCCTTGACCGGGTTCCAGGGCAGGTTCTTGTAGAGGTAGGGGCCCAGGACCACGTTGTCCTTCTGGCCCATGACCATGTCGTAGCCCGTGGGCGCTGCCTTGGCGGCCTCGGTGATGCCGATGGTGCCGCCTGCGCCCGCGCGGTTGTCGGGCACCACGGTCCACTTGCTGACTTCGGTGAGCTTGTTGGACACCACGCGCGCGAGGATGTCGGTGCCGCCGCCGGGCGGGAAGGGCACGATCATGCGCACGGGCTTGTTCGGATAGTCGGCCGCCGCGCCTTGGGCGGCTGCGGAAAAGCTCAGGCCCATGGCGGCGGCCACGGCGGTGCAGGTGATCAGTTGGCGGAACATGAAAGAAGAAACTCCAGGGTCTGATGGGGCGGTGCAACCCTCTCGCAGCGGACCGGCAGTGCCGGGCCGCCCATGCGGTGGGTTGTCGATGATCGGGGAGGGTGGTTCCGCCATCTTGCATTGGGAAACCCGCTATTTGGGCGGATTTCCGCAATCTGTGCCACAGGGGCTTCCACCAAGGAGCAGCTTGTGCCTGCTCCAGAGGGAAGCGGGCTATTTTATGCCGCCTTGGTGCCTGGCCGCAGGCCAGGCGCTCAGCCCTGCGCCAACTGCCTGTCCAGCACGCGCACCGTCTCGTACAGCACCCGGGTGCCGTCCAGCAGCTGGGACGGCTCTATCCATTCCTCGGGCGCGTGGCTGCGGCCGTGGAGGCAGGGGATGAAGATCATGCCCATGGGGCCGGTGGGCGACATGTAGACGGCGTCATGGCCGGCGCCGCTGGGCATGCGCATGTGGGCGTAGCCCAGGTTGTCGCAGGCCTGCTCCACGCCCTGCATGACCAGGCCAGCGCAGTCCGTGGGCTGGGAGCGGCTCACGTCGGCCATCTCGGCACGCACGCGCAGGGCGGCCAGGCCGGGCAGGACTTCGGCCAGCAGTTCCTCGGGAAAGCGCTCCAGCACGCCGGCGTGGTCGCTGCGCACTTCCATCATCATCTCGACCAGGCCGGGCACGGCATTGGAGGCATTGGGCGTGAGCGAGAGCCGGCCCACGGTGGCCACCACATAGTGGGGCTGGCCATTGAGCGCAGCGGCCTTGCGGTTGGCCGCATCGATGATGCGCGCCGCGCCCACCAGCGCGTCCTGTCGGATGTCCATGGGCGTGGTGCCTGCGTGGTCGGCCTGGCCGTGCACGGTGAAGCCCACGCGGCGTATGCCCACGATGTTCGTCACCACGCCAATGGGCAGGCCGCGCTGCTCCAGCACCGGGCCCTGCTCTATGTGCAGCTCCACGAAGGCGGCCGTGCCGCCGGCGCTGCGCAGCGGGCGGTGCAGCGCCTCGGGCCGTGCGCCGATGCGCCGCATGCCTTCGGCCAGGGTTTCGCCTTGCGGGTTGCGGGCGGCCAGCATGGCGGCGTCCAGCTTGCCCGACAGCGCGCGGCTGCCGATGCAGGAGATGCCGTAGTCGCTGGGCTCCTCGGACAGGAAGTCGATCACCTCGAACGGGTGCTGCAGGGCGATGCCGTTTTCATGCAGGCAGTGCGCCACCTCGATGCCGGCCAGCACGCCGATGATGCCGTCGAAGCGCCCGCCCATCATCACGGTGTCGCAGTGCGAGCCGGTGGAGATGGGGGCGCGTTCTGCGCCGCCCGCAGCGGCCTGGGCCGCCGGCAGGCGGCCGACCAGATTGCCGCCTTCATCCAGATGCACCTGCATGCCCGCGGCCGCGAACTCGGCGCGCAGCCAGGCGCGGGCCTGGTCGAACTCGGGCGAGAAGGCGCGGCGGGTCCAGGGCCGGTCGGGCAGGGTGAAGGTGGACAGGGTCTGGACACGGCGCCAAAGGCGCTCGGCATTGATGGGGGGCAGGGCGGTCATGGGTCTCGGTGAGTTCTGCGGCAGGCGCGCGAGCCGCGCAGGCGGCGCAGGCAGGCTGGGCGAAGCGGGGATTGTCGCGCGCAAAGGCGGTGCTCATGCAGACGTGCGCAGGCTCCTGAGCAGCCGCTCCAGCGTGTCGAAGCTCACGGGCTTGACCAGGTGGTGGTCCATGCCGGCCTCGCGCGATCGTCTCAGGTCATCCTCCTGCCCCCAGCCCGTGAGGGCGATCAGCAGGACTTGGTCGCGGCCCTGCCGGGCGCGGATGCGGCGCGCAACTTCCAGGCCGTCCATGCCGGGCAGGCCGATGTCCAGCAGCACGACGTCGGGCCTGAAGGCGTCGTGCATGGCCAGCGCGCCGGGGCCGTCGCGGGCGATCTCGACCTCGGCTCCCAGCAGCCCTAGCAGCATGGACAGGGTGTCGGCGGCGTCCGCGTTGTCATCGACCACCAGGATGCGGCCGAAGGCTGGCGCATCCCCGGACTGCGCGCCTGCGGCCGGTCCGGGCAGGGAGGGCACATCGGCGGGTGCATGGGCGGATGCATCGGCAGGTGCATGGGCCGGCAAGGGCAGGCGCAGCCGCAATTCGCTGCCCTGGCCCGGACCTTCGCTGAGAGCCTGCACGCTGCCGCCGTGCATCTCCACCAGGCTGCGCACCAGGGTCAGGCCGATGCCCAGGCCCCCCTGGCCCCGGCGGCCGCCGCGGTCCACCTGCATGAACATGTCGAAGATCCTGTCCAGCAGCGCGGCGGGGATGCCTATGCCGTCGTCACGCACGGAGATCACGGCCTGCGCACCCTCTGCCCAGGCCGCCAGCACGATGTGGCCGCCGGGATCGGTGTACTTGGCGGCATTGTTGAGAAGGTTGGTGACCATTTGCGCCAGCCGCACGGGGTCGGCCGGCAGCAGCAGGGTCTCGGCGGGCAGCTCCAGCCGAAGCTGGTGGCCGCCGGATTCCATGACCGCATGGCTGGCCGCCGCCACGCCTTGCAGCACGTTGTTCAGCTCCACCACCTCCTTGCGCAGCTGGACCTTGCCCGTGGTGATGCGCGAGACCTCCAGCAGGTCGTCCACCATGCGCACCATGTGGTTGACCTGGCGCTCCAGCATCTCCTGGCTGCGGCGCGCGCTGTCGTCGCCATGGGCGGTGCGCTTGAGGATTTGCAGGCCGTGGCTGATGGGTGCCAGCGGATTGCGCAGCTCGTGGGCCAGGGTTGCCAGGAACTCGTCCTTGCGCCGGTCGGCCTCCCTGAGGTGCTGCTCGGCGCGCTTGAGTTCGGTGATGTCCTGGATGATGGAGCAGGTGCCCACGAGCTGCCCGCCGTCATCGCGCAGCGGAGCGGCGCTGACGCGCATCCACCATTCGCGGCCCTCGTCGTCGGTGTGCAGCATTTCCAGCCCCGGCATGACCACCTCGCCGCGCAGCGCGCGCCTGCCGGGCCAGTTCTCGGGCGGTATGGGCCGGCCCTTGTCGTCCCAGCCGCGCCAGCGCTGCACGCGGTCGGCAAGGGTGGACGGGATGGCGCGCGGGACGAATCGGTCCATGAGCGCATTGCTGAGCACCATGGTGCCGCCCATGTCGGACACGCCCACGCCCGCCGGCATCTGGTCGATGATGGCGCGCAGCCTTTTCTCGTTGGCGCGCAGGGCGGCATGGGCCTGCTCGCGCACGCGCTCGAGCTGCAGCAGCGAGGCGACGCGCGCCAGCAGCTCGCGCGCCGAAAAGGGCTTGACCAGGTAGTCGTCCGCGCCTGCGCGCAGGCCTTCGACCTGGGCCTCCTGGCCTGCACGCGCGGACAGCATGATGACGGGGATGGAGCGCGTGGCCTCGTCGCTGCGCAGCGCATGCAGCAGCTCGAAGCCGTCGAGCACGGGCATCATCACGTCGGCAATCACGAGATCGGGCCGCTGGCGCCGGATACGCGG
>NZ_JTKZ01000407.1:0-4360 GCF_000799035.1 Delftia sp. ZNC0008 | reverse complement strand
AGCCGCGCCTTGATGTCCACGCCCGGGAAGCGGTAGCGCTGCGCGGCAAAGCGCGCGACCTCGTCATCGGTCAGGCGCGTGCGGATGGGCAGGGAGTCGAAGCTGCGGGAGTCGTCCACCAGGCGCTTGAACTTGCGCCGGTCGCGCGGCGTGATCTCGACGATCTCGGCCAGGCTGTCGATGGTCTCTTCAAGGTTGCCCGCGCGCGAGGGCATGATCTCCAGCGTATAGGCCGAGTAGTTGGTGGCCAGCACCACGCCGTTGCGGTCCAGGATCTGGCCCCGGTTGGGCACGATGGGCACCACGGCCGTGCGATTGCTTTCGGCGCGCTCGGCCAGCTCCTCATGGCGCTGCACCTGCAGCACCAGCAAGCGAGCCACCACCAGCCCGAAGGCCAGCAGCACCACCACGCTCATCACCCATGCGCGCAGCCTGAATCGCTGCAGCTCGGCTTCTGTATTGCGGATTTCCATCACGCGTCAAGCCTCACAGAGGACGGTTCTCGTCGCTGTCGGGGGGGCGGCGTTGCGGCGCCAGCAGCAGGCCGCTGACCAGGGGCCACAGCAGGGCCTCGATCAAGGGGGCCACCACCACCAGCGGGCCGGGCACGATGCCGCCCGCCACCATGCGCAGCAGCACCTGCAGGCCGTGCACGACGGCGAACAGGGGCAGCAGGTGCAGCGCCTGCACGGGCGTGGAGAACCAGGACAGGCGCCGGCCCATGGCGCCGGCCGCGAACACCAGCAGCGCATAGGCCAGCGCATGCTGGCCCAGCAGGGAGGAGCGGTCCACATCCATGCACAGGCCCAGCAAAAAGGCCACGCCCATGCCCACGCGCTGGGGCTGGTTCAGCGCCCAGAAGGCCAGCAGCACCATGAGCAGGTCGGGCTGCCAGGCCTGGCGGCCCAGCGGCAGCATGTTGAGTGCCAGCGCCGCCAGCAGGCTGACGACGATGAACAGGGGGTTGACCGGCAGCAGCAACTGCTGGCCGCGCGGCATGATCATGCGGGCTCCTTCCTGGCGGAGGCGGGTGCGGCGGGAGCAGCGGGTGCTGCAGGCGTGGCCGGCGCATCTGTCTTGCCGGCCTTGCCACCGTCCTTGGAGGCTTCCTTGCCCTTGCCATCCTTGCCCTTGTCTTTTTCCTTGCCCTTGTCTTTTTCCTTGCCCTTGCCGGCGCGCAGGGGTTCGGCGGCGCCTTCCGCCTCGGGGTGGGTGGCGCGGTCCAGCGGCTTGAGCACCACCACGTGGCGCACGCCCTGCACGCGGCCCACGGGCTCGCAGTAGATGCGGGAGAAGGCCGAGTCGGCGCGGCGCTCCACCGAGACCACCTTGGCCACGGGCAGGCCCGGCGGGTACAGGCCGTCGACGCCGCTGGTGGTCAGCAGGTCGCCTTCCTGGACATCGGCATTGCTGGGCATGAAGCGCAGCTCGATGCCGCCGGTGCGCAGCGGCGACGGATCGCCATAGGCCACGCTGCGCGCGCCGGTGCGCGGGTTGAAGACGGGAATGGCCTGGTCGCGGTCGATGAGCAGGGTGACCTCGGAACGCAGCGGATACACGCGCGTGACCTGGCCGACCACGCCCTTTTCATCGAGCACGGGCGAGCCCTGGGCGATGCCGTCCACCTGGCCTCGGTCAATGACCACACGGCGGGTATAGAGGTCGGGGCTGTCGTAGACCACTTCGGCCGCCGTGCCGGGCGTGGTCAGGCGGTCGCGCAGCTGCAGCAGCTCGCGCAGATGGTCGTTTTCCTGGATCAGTTCGTCGGCCAGCGAGGCACGCTGGGCCATGGCCACCAGTTCCTTGCGCGCGCCCTGCTCCCGGGCCTGGGCCTCGTCCAGCGAGCCCAGGTAGCGGCTGGCGTCGTGCACGGCCTCCACCGGCTTGAGCATCATCCACTGCACGGGGTACAGCACGGTGGACACGGCCACGCGCACGGGGTCGGTGATCCTGAAACGCGCGTCGGCCACCATCAGAAACAGCGCCAATGCGCTGTAGATGGCCAGTTGGGAGACGCGCGAGGGCCGCCGCTTGAACAGCGAGGGCGCCGAGTGGTCCAGGGTGTTGGGATTCATGCGCCCCTCCTGCGCGGCAGGGCCTGCCCTGCCGCACTTGCTGCGGCCTGGAAAGCACGGGCCGGGCCCGGTGCGAAGGAAGGCAGGGCAAGCATGCAGGTCACCACGGAAGGGGGAGAAAAATCGTTGCAGTCAGACGGCTGCGGCCCCGGGCCCGCGACAACGGGCCCCGGCCTGCGCCGCGTCAGTCGCTGGTGAAGATGCTGCCCTGGCGGTCCATGGTCTCCAGCGCCATGCCGCAGCCGCGCACCACACAGGTCAGCGGTTCCTCGGCCACGAGCACGGGCAGGCCCGTCTCTTCGGCCAGCAGGCGGTCCAGGTCGCGCAGCAGCGCGCCGCCGCCGGTGAGCATCATGCCGCGCTCGGCAATGTCGGCGCCCAGCTCGGGCGGGGTCTGCTCCAGCGCGTTCTTGACGGCGCTGACGATCTGGTTGAGCGGGTCGGTCAGGGCTTCAAGCACCTCGTTGGACGAGATGGTGAAGCTGCGCGGCACGCCTTCGGAGAGGTTGCGGCCCTTGACTTCCATCTCCTTGACTTCGGAGCCGGGGAAGGCCGAGCCGATGTTCTTCTTGATGGATTCGGCCGTGGGCTCGCCGATCAGCATGCCGTAGTTGCGGCGGATGTAGCTGATGATGGCTTCGTCGAACTTGTCGCCGCCCACGCGCACGGAGCCCTTGTAGACCATGCCGCCCAGCGAGATCACGCCGACTTCGGTGGTACCGCCACCGATGTCCACCACCATGGAGCCCGAGGCCTCGGACACCGGCAGGCCGGCACCGATGCCGGCGGCCATGGGTTCCTCGATCAGGTAGACGGAGGTGGCGCCTGCCGCCTCGGCCGCGTCCTTGATGGCGCGGCGCTCGACCTGGGTGGAGCCGCAGGGCACGCAGATGATGATGCGCGGGCTGGGCGTGAGCACCGAGCGCGGATGCACCATCTTGATGAACTGCTTGATCATCTGCTCGGTGATGACGAAGTCGGCAATCACGCCATCCTTCATCGGGCGGATGGCCTCGATGTTGCCGGGCACCTTGCCCAGCATGGCCTTGGCTTCACGGCCCACCGCCTGGATCACCTTCTTGCCATGCGGGCCGCCTTCGTGGCGGATGGCGACAACGGAGGGTTCGTCCAGAACAATGCCCTTGTCGCGGGCGAAAATCAGGGTGTTGGCTGTGCCAAGATCAATGGCAAGGTCGGTGGAGAAATACCGACGGAAAGCTCCGAACATTACGAGAGTCCTCTCAGGCACGGCATGCTCGTCGGCCTGCCATCGCCGGGATGAAAGTTAGGGAGTCTGGATGGGGTTGGCTTTTCGCACAATGACCAGCTCGGAGAGGGTCTTGCGGCAAAGCCGAGATAATACCGTATCCCCTGTGAATAACTTGTACTGCCGGGGCTTGAAATGCGGGTTTACATCCCGTTGCCCCCTTCAAAATTCCTATGGCACTGAACGCACAAGACATCGCACGCATCGCGAACCTCGCACGGCTCGAGCTCTCTTCCGCAGAGAGTGAGCGCATGCTAGGCCAGCTCAATGATTTTTTCGGCATCGTGGAGAAGATGCAGGCTGTGGATACTTCGGGCGTCAGCCCGCTGTCACATCCGGTCGCCGCCATCCAGGACATTGCCCTGCGCCTGCGCGAGGACATTGCCAGCGAGCCCGACCAGCGCGACGCCAATCAGCGCAGCGCCCCGGCCGTCGAGCGCGGCCTGTTCCTGGTCCCCAAGGTGATCGAGTGAGCGCCGGGCGTCGCTCGCCCTGCTTCCTGTCCCCTGGCATCCGTCCCCGTTTTCCGCATCCCATACATGACCCAGCAAACCACTGATCTGCACACGCTCGGCGTGTCGGCCCTGTCGGCCCTGCTGCGCGAGCGCAAGCTCGGCGCCGTCGAAGCCGCCCAGCATTTCCTGGCCCGCGCCCAGGCGCACCAGAACCTGGGCGCCTTCGTCAGCATCGACGAAGAGGCCACCCTGGCCCAGGCCCGCGCTGCCGACGCCCTGATTGCCCAAGGCAAGGGCGGTCGCCTGGCTGGCGTGCCCATTGCGCACAAGGACATCTTCGTCACGCGCGACTTCCCGACCACGGCCTCCAGCAAGATGCTGGCCGGCTATCGCTCGCCCTTCGACGCCACCGTGGTCACCCGCCTGGCCGAGGCCGGCGCCGTGACGCTGGGCAAGCTCAACTGCGACGAATTCGCCATGGGCTCGGCCAACGAGAACTCGGCCGTCGCGCCCGTGGGCTTCGACGCACCCGCGCCCGTGCGCAATCCCTGGAACCTACGCGG
>NZ_JTKZ01000019.1:0-24385 GCF_000799035.1 Delftia sp. ZNC0008 | reverse complement strand
CCGCGTAGCTCCACCGCGCATTCCACGTCGAACTGGCGGGCCTTGCGGTCGGGCTTTTTGCCACAGACCTCGGCCAGGGTGACCAGCCTCCCCTCGATGACGACCAGACAGACATGCATGGCCTGCCATGCGCTGGGCCAGTCCGAAGGCTTTGCGGCTTGCGACCGCTTGGGCAACGGCTGCGCCTGCACTGCCGCGCCGGCAGTGTTTTTGCGGGATGTCATGGGGTCAGCCCTCCTGATAGAGAAGAGGGCTGGAAGGGGCAAGCGCAGCGCTGGGGCTGGCAAGGATGGGGAGGGTCATGGTCTGTTTTCCTACGAGATCACAGAAAACCACCGGTTGAGTTTCTACGCACAACAGGTGGGCGTGGTGGTTAGAAACACGTCCGTAGCCGTGCGAGCGTCCTTGCGGATAGCCCCCACCACGCCCGAAACCATGCGGACAGGCGCAAGCAAATGCGCCAATCCGACGAGATAAGGCATGACAAAGCCCCGCTTTAAGGTGGGGGCTGCAACCTCACGGAAGGTGTTTCTACGCACCGGGCCTTTCGGCTTGCGGGCAGTTTAACGGGGCCAGGGCGGGCCGGCCAGCCGAGCCCTCAATCCCGGCCCAGGTGCTCGCACAGGAAGTCGATGAACACGCGGGTCTTGCGCGGCAGGTGGCTGCTGTCGGGAAAGACCACGCTGATGGGCTGGGGCGGCAGGGCGTGGTCCGGCAGCACGCGCTGCAGCACGCCGCCGGCCAGGTCGTCCTCCACGAACCACGCAGGCAGCACCGCCACACCCAGCGAGGACCGGGCCAGGGCGCGGATGGCGGTGGAGGAGTTGGATTGGTGGGCCGCCCGGCCCACCACGTCCACGCCCTGGCCGCCGGCCGTGCGCAGCGTCCAGGCCGTGGGATGGGCGAGGTTGCTGTTGGCAATCCAGGGCAGGTCTGCCAGGTCCTCGGGCCGGCGCACGGGATGGCTGCGCAGGAAGGCGGGCGAGGCCACCAGCACGATGTCGTAGCCGGCCAGCCTGCGGCTTTTGAAGCTGGAGTCCGCCAGGTGGCCCAGGCGCACGACCAGGTCCAGCTTTTCGGCCACCAGGTCGCTCAGTGAAGAGTTGACGTCATAGGCCACCGAGATGCCCGGGTAGCGCTCCAGGAAGGCCGGGATCAGCGGAAGAATGTACTTCTCCCCGTATTCGCTGGTGGTGCTGATGCGCAGCCGGCCCGCGATGCGGTTGCCGCTGTGCATGGCGTTGTCGAAGGCGCTGCCCACGTCGCGGACGATGCCCTTGAACTCGTCGTAGAACTCCCGCCCGGTTTCCGTCAGGGCGATGCTGCGGGTGTTGCGCACCAGCAGGGCCACCGACAGCGCCTCTTCCAGCGATTTCACGTGCAGGCTGGCCATGGCCTTGCTGATGCCCAGGAAGTCCGCCGCCCTGGTGTACGAGCCGAAATCCACCACGGCCAGAAACGTCTGCGCGCGGTGGAGCAGCGTGTGCATGGCCGTGCTTGTGGGGGTCATTGTTCAATCCAGTCAAACAAAGAGTCCAGCATAGCCCCATCGACGTGGCCGCCCGCGCTCTTTAGTCTTGCCCCTCCTGAAAGCGCAAGATGACATACCGATACCGCCTGGCCACCGTTTTCCTGATGGGTTTTTTCGTCGACTGCATCAACATCTTCATGCCCGCCGTCGCGCTGCCCACGATTGCGGCCGAGTTCCATGTGGGCATCTCGGCCGGGGCCTGGGTGGCCAATGCCTACATGCTGGGATTGACGCTGGCCATTCCCCTCGCCCCCTGGCTGGCCGACCGCTGGGGCGCGCGCGGGCTGATGGCGGGCTCCATGCTGGCCTTCGCCCTGGCCGCCTGGGCCTGCGGCGAGGCGGGCAGCTTCGGCCAGCTGGTGGGCTGGCGCTTCATCCAGGGTATGGCGGGCGGGCTGGTGATCCCAGTGGGCCAGGCCCTGGCCTTCAACCGGTTCCAGGGGCCGGAGCGCGCGCGTGTCTCCACGCTGGTCATGGCCGTGGCGCTGATTGCACCGGCCCTCTCGCCCTGGCTGGGCGGGCTGATCGTGGACCACGGCTCCTGGCGCTGGGTGTTCCATTCCAATATTGCGCTGGCCCTGGCCGCCGCAGGCCTGGCCTGGCTGTGGGTGCGCGATGCACCGGCCACGGCCCGGCAGCGGCCCGACCTCAAAGGCCTGGTGCTGGTCAGCGCCGCGCTGGGCGCCTGGCTGCTGGGCATGTCGCTCTATGGCGCAGGCCAAGGCTCGGGCCAGGGCCTGGCGCTGGCCTGGCTGGGCATGGCGGCGGGCCTGGCCTTCACGGTGCTGTATGCCATCCATGCCCGCAAGACGGCCCACCCCATTGTGGAACTGCAACTGCTCAAAAGCCCGCGCCTGCGCATGTCGGTGGCCGTCTACCACGCCATTCCCGGCGTGTTCACGGGCGTGAACCTGCTCAACATCTTCTACCTGCAGGACATGCTGCACCTGAGCGCGCAGGCCACAGGCCGATTCATGATGGTCTACGCCGGCGGCGCCCTGGTGTCCATGCTGGTGGGCGGCCGGCTGTACAACCGCGCGGGCGCACGGCCCCTGTTCATCGCCAGCATGGTGCTGCACAGCCTGGGCATTGCGGCGCTGGCCGCCGTGGCGGCCCCTGCCGCCCCCTGGCTGCTGGTGGCCGCCTACGGCCTGATGGGCCTGGGCGGCGGCCTGGGTGCCAATACCGCGCAGACGACGGCCCTGCTGGACTTCGATGGCCGGCAGACGCAGCAGGCCAGCGTGATCTGGAACCTCAACCGGCAGATGGCCTTCAGCGTGGGCGCTGCGTTTTTCCTGATGGTTTTCAACATGCTCGCCACCCGCCTGGACGCAGGCCGGGCCTATCACATGACGTTTCTGATCGCGTCGCTGGCAGGGCTTGTGCCCCTGCTGCACCTGCGATCGCTGCACACCCCCGAGGACCACCATGCAAGACAACAAGCCCATCGACCGTGACATTGACATCGGCATCGCCGAACGCAGTATCCACCAGGTGCACGCGCTGATCCACACCGTCTTCACCCAACCAGCGGGCGCACAGGAGGCGCTGCAGGCGCTGATGCCGCAGTTCAGCCCGGAGTTCAGCATGGTGACCACCACGGGCAGACTCGTCGGCCTGGACGATGTGGAACAGATGTTCCGGCGCGCGGCCGGCCAGCGGCCAGGGCTGGAGATATGCGTCTGCGACATGCAGCCCGTATGGCGGGACGCGGCCGGCCTGGCCATGCGCTATCTGGAAACCCATCGCCTGGACGGCGTGCAGACCTCGCGCCGATCAGTCGTGATCCTCAAACGTGCGGGCCAAGGGGTGCTGTGGCACTACCTGCATGAGACGGCAATGGGCTGATGGCCCAGTCCGCGCTCGCCGCTCAGCCCCGCAGGTAGCGGTCGGCGATGCTGCCGGGCACGTAGAGGCCGCGCTCCAGATAGAAGTCCAGCTTCTTGCGGTCGGGGGCGCGCAGCTTGATCAGCGGCACGGGCGCCTGTTCGGCGCGCGAGAACATCAGGCGGATCTTGAGCGGGGTGCGGCCCCAGTTACCCTGCACGTGCAGGAAGAAGGGTCCGTCCTCGGCCTTGGCCAGCCGCAGCCGGTAGCTGCCGCCGGCGCGCAGCACGCGCTGCATGGCCAGGTGCATGCTCAGGTAGGCGGGCATGTCGATGCCCTGGCGCAGTTGCTCGTATTCGCCGGCCTGCTGGAGCTGGGCGATATAGGCCTCGCCCGTCTGCGGCAGGACCTGCTCCACGTATTCCTTGTGCAGGGCCGCGATGAAGGCGCTGCCCGGGGGCGCGGCCATGAGCCAGTTCTCGACCACGGGCACCTGCGGGTCGCGGGTGTAGCGCTCCAGGTAGTAGGCGACGAGATCGGCGCCGCTGCGTTGCTGCTGCTCCAGCAGCCAGTCCAGCGGCTCGGTGAGGATGGTGCTGGCGTCCAGCCAGATGCCGCCGTGGCGGTGCAGCAATTCCAGGCGCAGCCAGTCCGAGCGCTTGGCCACGGGCAGCTGCTGCAGGTTGCCGGGCAGTTGCGGCACGTATTGCGGCAGTTGCGCGTCGTTGAGGATGCGCAGGCTGTAGCCGGGGTTCAGGCGGGCCCAGTTGTCGAAGCAGCGCTGTATGAGCAGCGGCACCGAGTCGCCATTCCAGTAGGCCCAGATGATGCGGGGAATGGGCGTGGAGACCGGCACGGGCGCCGCAGGCCCGATGTCATGGCTGCGGAAGTCGGGCGCGGGGCCCTGCTCCAGGCGGCGTGCGAAGGTGGCGTAGAAGCGGCGCATGCCGGCCGCCAGCCATAGCTCGCCCCGGGTTTTCAGTTTCAGGCCGCTCATGCAGGGGCTCCCGGTGTTCCCAGCTGCTGCGCGCGGCGCTCCCAGCTGCGCAGCTTCCATGCGCGCAGACACCAGCCGCGCCGCAGATAGGCCTGGCGCAGGGCGTGCAGGGACAGCGGGGAGATGCGGCCGAAGTCCGCCAGGAACTGCTGCGCCAGCGCCTGCCGCTGCGCGGGCGGCATGTCCCGCTGCCGGTCGAGAAAGCGCAGGGCGCCGATGAGGTTGCGCGCGGCCTGGTGCGCCCAGGCGAAGTGCAGGCGCCCGTCGTTGCGCAGCGCATCATCCTGCAGGGCTTGCACGGCCTGCGCCAGGGGCCACAGGGCGGCGGACTGGTCTGCGGCCTTGGCCGGCGTCATGGACGCGAGGATGGAGTTGGCACGCTGCCGGTAGGCCACCCAGGGCTGGGGGTGGTAGTAGAAGCTGCTGCAGCGCAGCGCCATCTGCGGCATGGTCATCATGTCTTCGAAATAGCGGCCTGCAGGAAAGCGCAGGCCCGCATCCCACAGGCTGCGGCGCGAGATCTTGGACCAGGCATGCAGCTGGCCCGTGCGCAGCAGGCCGGCCAGCAGGGCGCCCCGGTCCTGTGAGCATTGCAGCGTGGGGCCCTGGAAGCTGTGCCGGTGCGCCTCGCCGCGCAGGCGGTGCTTGAGGCGCGGGGCCTCGCGCCAGACGGAGAAGTCGCAGAGCACGGCATCGGGCGCATGTTGTTTCACGATGGCCGACAGCCCGGCAATCGCGCCGGGCAGCAGCTTGTCGTCGGAGTCCAGGAACCACAGGTAGTCGCCCGTGGCCGCATCGATCATGGTGTTGCGCGCCGCGCTCAGGCCGGCGTTGCGCTCGTGCTGCATGAGCTGCAGGCGGCCGGGCCAGCGCTGGTCCAGCTGCTGCATCAGGGCCCAGGAGCCATCGGTGGAGCAGTCGTCCAGCACCAGCACCTGCACGCCGGCATCGGCCTGGTCCATGACGGACTGCAGGCATTCCTCCAGGTAGGGCAGCACGTTGTAGACGGGCACCAGGATGCTGAGCCAGGTCACGGACGCTCCCCCTGCAGCAGGCGGGCGAACAGGTCTTCGTACTGGCCGGTCATGCGCTGCAGGCTGTAGTGCGAAAGGGCTTCCTGCCGCGCGGTGGCGGCCATGCGCACGGCGGCCTCGTCATCCTGCAGCGCCTGCTGCAGGGCGTCGGCCAGCGATTCAGGGTCGGCGTGCGCGGCCAGCAGGCCGTTGTCGCCGGGCCGCACCACTTCCTGCACGCCCACCACGCGGCTGCCCACCACCACGCAGCCCGCCGCCATGCCCTCCAGCAGGGACAGGGGCATGCCCTCATAGTGCGTGGACAGCACGCAGACGCGGTGCGCGCGCAGCAGGCCGGGCACGTCGTTGCACATGCCGATGAATTGCACCTGGTCCTGCAGGTCCAGTTCGGCGCTGAGCCGCTGCGCCGCCTTCTGGGCGCGCGCCTTGCCGCCGCCGGCCAGGGTCAGCGTGGGCTTGAGGCCGCGCTGGCGCAGCACGGCCAGCGCGCGCAGCAAGGTGGCATGGTCCTTTTGCCGCGCAAAGCGCGCGGCCATGACGATGTCCGGCCGGCGCTGCAGCAAGGGGGGTGGCTCCTGCAGATAGGGCTCGGGCCGGATGCCGTTGCTGATGGCCATGAGCTTGGCTGCAGGAAATCCACGGTCCTGCAGGCTCTGTCGCACGCCCTCGGAGCAGCCGACGATGGCGGCCGTGCGCTCGGTCAGCCACAGGGCCTGCGACAGCCGCCAGCGCGTGTAGCGCTCGCGCGAGTTGTGTTCCACATGCACCAGGCAGGGCACGCCGGCCCACAGCGCGGCAAAGCGGCCCCAGAGGTGGTCGCTGAACCCATGGGCGACCACGATGTCCGGCCGGAAGTCCAGGCAGATGCGGCGCAGTTGCCAGACGGTGGCGGCATGGGACCAGCCGGCGACCACGTCGACATCGATGCCGCCGTCGCGCAGCTTCTGCACGCGTTCATCGGAGGTATTGCGCTTGCGCCGCAGCACCAGCCGGGCGTCGAAGCGGCCCGACGCGCGGTGCGCGGACACCAGGTCCACCGCCACCTGGGTGGCACCCGAGAAGCCGCCCGTCACGAAGTGCAGCACCCGGGGCCGGGCCGTGGTGGCGCGCTCCGTCACCGCACGGCTCCGCTGGCCCTTTCCAGGCCATGCAGCGATGACCACAGGGCCACCACGAGGAAGACGAAGAAGACGATGCCGCTGTTGTGCACGAAAAATTGCTGTGACATGCCGAACGCCAGGTACATGGCTGGCATCAGGCTGCCCAGGATACGCAGCAGCAGGGCCTCGCGCCAGGGGGTGCTGTCCGCAGGCCACAGCGCCATGCGCCGCCGCGAGGGCCAGAACAGCCACAGCAGCGAGATGAACAGCGCTGCCTGCAGCAGAACGCCCGGCACGCCGAGCTTGACCCAGATGTCCAGGAAGTCGTTGTGGATGAAGTTGTATTCGCGGATGGAGCGTCCATAGTCACCCGCGTCCACGCGCCGGTGCATCTCGTCCACATAGCCCTGCATGCCCCAGCCCAGCAGCGGCTTCTCGCCGATCATCTGCACGGCCAGCCGGTACTGCTCCAGCCGGGTGCCCAGCGAGGTGTCGGAGTTGCCGGCATGAAGGTAGTTGCTCACATCCAGGTAGACCTCGTCGACGCGCTCGCTGACGCGGGGTATGAAGGCCATCACGGTGGCCAGCGCCACCACGATTGCAGCGCAGCCCAGCAACAGGCGCCCGAAGTACTGCGGGCGGTACATGCGCACCAGCACCATCAGCATGAGGAACATCGGCAGCAGCGCCAGCCAGCCCCCCCGCGAGCCCGACAGCAGCGAAGCCAGCGCACCCATTGCAGCGGCCGCCAGCACCAGCAGGCGCCACAGCAGGGAGCGCTGGTGCCAGAAGGACATGGCATAGATGCACGAGAAGCAGCCCAGCAGCAAGGCCATGTTGCCCCACTGGATGGCATTGGTGTAGCCCGTGGCCCGCTCCATGCCCAGCACGCAGACCTGCCACAGGGCCATGAAGCCCGCGCCTGCGCTGCCCAGCGGTATGCCCCACAGGAAGATCCGCGCCGTGGGCGGGTAGCACATGGCGAACAGCAGGCTGACCGCGCCCAGGATGAATTTCACGGGGCGGTCGAACTGCCCGGTGCCCCCGTCCAGCACGGACAGGTGGTACCACATCACCGCCATGCCCATGAACAGTGCCACCAGCAGCCAGGTGCCAGGCGACTGCCTGTACCGGACCCAGCGGGGCAGAAAACACAGGGCGCCCAGGGCCATGAGGCCCGCGCCATAGGAATAGCCCGAACGCAGCCACAAGGCCAGTCCGGGCACCAGAACAGCGGCCAGGGTCGTGAGGAGCCCTGGCAGCTTCGACTTGTCAAATCTCATCAAGACCGCGACTTTCTGCCCCAAAATGCGGGCATTCCGCTTTCCATCCGCTATGAAAAAAATTCCTGCGGTCTTATTCAGGCTGCTCCATCGCTGGGCGGCCCCTTCCAAAATCGGCGCAGATTACACCATGCCCGCGCCCTTGCAGCTGCCCCCATCGCCCCCGGCAGCCGATGGTCTTGCAGCGGACATCCCGAAGACGATCTGGACGTACTGGAACCAGTCCGGCCTGGACCCTTTCGTCCAGCAGTGCGTGGACAGCTGGCGGCGGCAATGCCCGGATCACCAGGTCATCGTCGTGACACCAGAGAGCCTGGGCCAGTACGTGGCATGCGGCGACCTTCCTGCGGCGTTTGCCGAACTCCACCCCACCAAGCAATCGGACTGGCTGCGCCTGTATCTGGTGGCGCACCATGGCGGCTACTGGTTCGATGCCACCACGCTGCTGACCGCGCCGCTGGACTGGATGGGCGCCGGCGCAGGCGCCGCCGAGCTGACCGGCTTCTACCTTGAGGGCTTCACCAGGGACAGGCGCTACCCCGTGATCGAAAGCTGGTCATTCTGCGCTCCGGCCGGCTCGCGCTTTGTATCGGAATGGCAAAAGGAGTTTCACCAGGCGCTGATCGTGGAGGGCCCTGCGGCCTACCTGCAGCGCCTGCAGTCGCGGCCCGACGCCGCCGAGGTGCTGCAGGGCATTCCCGATCCAAATTACCTTCTGATCCATGTGACGGCCCAGCAGGTGATGCGCCGGCTGCCCGATGCCCGGCTCAAGCTGTTCAAGGCCGAGGACACCGCCTTCTTCTACCACCGCGCCCTGCGCTGGAAGTGGTACCTGCTCTACCCCCAGCTGTGCCTGGCGAAGGCGCCGCAGGTGGCGGCGCCCATCGTCAAGCTGCGCGGCGGGGAACGGCGCCATTTCACGGACATGCTGGCCTTGCACGGAGGTGCTGCGCCAGACAGCATCTGGAGCCGCGCGCTGTCGGCGCGCTGAGACACGCAAAGCGGGCCGAGGCCCGCTTTGCTCAATGCCCGCCTGCGAAGACTTCGCCGGCCTTCAGGCGGTACAGCGTGCCGCAGTAGGGGCACTTGGCTTCACCGGTGTGGGCCACGTCCAGGTAGACCTTGGGATGGCTGTTCCACAGCTTCATGTCGGCCTTGGGGCTGGGGCAGAACACGCCGCCCTGGGCGTTGAGGTCCTTGGCCGCCAGTTCGACGGTGGCATTCGTTGTCATGCTTGCTTATCTCTTTCGTGGGTATCTGTCATTTTCATCGCCGGGCCGCCCCAAGATGAAAAGCACCCCCTCGGGGGGCAGTGGACCTTGCAAAGCAAGGGTAGCGTGGGGGTCATTCTTCTCAGACCCGAGTCAGCCAATGGGCGTACTTGGGGTTGCGGCCGTTGACGATGTCAAAGAAGGCCTGCTGGATCTTTTCGGTCAGGGGGCCGCGGCTGCCCGCGCCGATCTCGATGCGGTCCACCTCGCGGATGGGCGTGACTTCGGCGGCCGTGCCGGTGAAGAAGACTTCATCGGCGATGTACAGCTCGTCGCGCGTGATGCGCTTTTGCACCACTTCCAGGCCGAGGTCCTTGCAGATGTGCATCACGGTGTTGCGCGTGATGCCGTTGAGCGCGCCGGCCGACAGGTCGGGCGTGTAGACCACGCCGTCCTTGATGACGAAGATGTTCTCGCCCGAGCCCTCGGAGACGAAGCCCGAGGCGTCCAGCAGGATGGCCTCGTCATAGCCGTCGTCGAGCGCCTCGGTGTTGGCCAGGATGGAGTTGGTGTAGTTGCTCACCGCCTTGGCCTGGCTCATGGTGATGTTCACATGGTGGCGCGTGAAGCTGGAGATCTTCACGCGGATGCCGCGCTGCATGCCTTCCTCGCCCAGGTAGGCGCCCCAGGCCCAGGCAGCCACCATCAGGTGGATGGTGTTGCCCTTGGGCGAGACGCCCAGCTTGCGGTCGCCGATCCAGGTCAGCGGGCGCAGGTAGCACGATTCCAGCTTGTTGGCACGCACGACCTCCACCTGGGCCTGGTTCACCGCTTCCTGGGTGAACGGGATCTGCATGCGCAGGATCTTGGCGCTGTTGAACAGTCGCTTGGTGTGGTCTTCCAGGCGGAAGATGGCCGGCCCCTGTTCGGTCTTGTAGGCCCGAACGCCCTCGAATGCGCCGCAGCCGTAGTGCAGCGTGTGGGTCAGCACGTGGATCTTGGCATCGCGCCAGTCCACCAGCTGTCCATCCATCCAGATCTTGCCGTCACGATCGGCCATCGAGGGAACAACGGGGCTCATAGAAACATCCTTGGGGGTATTGAACAGAACACCAACCCGCTATTTTAGGGCGCGGGGGCTGCCTCGGGGGCCGCCACCGTCTCGGGTCGCGGTTCGGGTTCGGGCGTGGGGCGCACCAGGGTCCACTTCACGAGCCGGCCATGCATGAACTCGCAGGTCACATGGGATTGCGTGCCGTCGGTCCAGCGGTAGATCTCGGGATGCTGGCCGTCTTCGGACAGGCGCTCGCCCAGGGAGCGCGTCATGGCCACCACGTGCATCAGCGAGACCTTGGGCTTGAGCTTGACGTTGAGCATCACGGCGCTGCCCACATAGCCCATGGGACGGTCCGAGGCCTTCTTCATGATGGACATCAGCCGCGTGAAATGCAGCAGCAGCCACATCATGATGCCGCCGCCCACGGCAACCACGCCCATCCAGCCATAGGACTGGTGCGCAGCCACCAGCAGTACGAGCAGACCCAGGGGAATCAGGATATTGCGCAAATTCATGGCGCCGATTGTCTTATGGAGGCACCGCAGGACCGCTGCGGACAGTGCGTATGCCCCCGCAATGCGCTCGGCAAGGCAGTGCCTCAGCCCATCCCTCGGACGATGTTCATGGCTTCGTCCACGCGCTCCACGGCATGCACGGTCAGGCCGGGGATGGCTTTCTTGGGCGCATTGGCCTTGGGCACCACGGCCATGGTGAAGCCGAGCTTGGCGGCTTCCTTCAGGCGCTCCTGGCCGCGCGGCGCGGGGCGCACTTCGCCGGCCAGGCCCACTTCGCCAAAGGCCAGGAATCCCTTGGGCAGGGCGCGGCCGCGCAGGCTGGAGGTGATGGACAGCATCACGGCCAGGTCGGCCGCAGGCTCGCTGATGCGCACGCCGCCCACGGCGTTGACGAAGACATCCTGGTCCGCGCAGGCCACGCCCGCATGGCGGCTGAGCACGGCCAGCAGCATGGCCAGCCGGTCCCGGTCCAGGCCCACGGACAGGCGCCGGGGCGCGGGGCCGCCCTGGTCGACCAGGGCCTGTATTTCCACCAGCATGGGCCGCGTGCCCTCCAGCGTGACCAGCACGCAGGAGCCCGGCACCGGCTCGCTGTGCTGGGACAGGAAGATGGCGCTGGGGTTGGTGACGCCCTTGAGGCCCTTCTCCGTCATGGCGAAGACGCCGATCTCGTTGACGGCACCAAAGCGGTTCTTGATGGCGCGCACGAGGCGGAAGTTGCTGTGCGTGTCGCCCTCGAAGTAGAGCACGGTGTCCACCATGTGCTCCAGCACGCGCGGGCCGGCCAGGGCGCCTTCCTTGGTCACATGGCCGACCAGGATCACGGTGATGCCCGTGGTCTTGGCCGCGCGCGTGAGGTGGGCCGCGCATTCGCGCACCTGAGCCACCGAGCCCGGCGCCGAGGACAGCTGGTCCGAGTACACGGTCTGAATGGAGTCGATGACGACCACGGCCGGCTGCGTGGCCTCCATGGTGGCGAGGATCTTCTCCAGCTGGATCTCGGCCAGCACATTGACCTGGCTGGCCTCCAGCCCCAGGCGGCGCGAGCGCAGCGCGACCTGGGCACCGCTTTCCTCGCCCGTGACATACAGCGTGGGCAAGCCCACGCGGTGCAGCGCATCCATGGCCTGCAGCAGCAGGGTGGACTTGCCGATGCCGGGGTCGCCACCAATCAGCACCACGCCGCCTTCGACAATGCCGCCGCCCAGCACGCGGTCCAGCTCCTCGATGCCGCTGGGCGTGCGCGCCACGTCCTGGGCCTCGATGGCCGACAGCGGCATCACGGCCTGGGCATTGGCCAGGCCCGCATAGCCCTGCGGCTGGCTGAGCCGGTTCTTGCCCGCGCCCGCAGGCTCGGCAACGGCCTCGATCAGCGAATTCCAGGCCCCGCAGGCCGGGCACTTGCCCAGCCAGCGCGGGCTGGAGCCGCCGCAGGCATTGCAGATGAACGTGGTTTTGTCTTTGGCCATGGGTTGGGCACTATACCGAGCGGTGGCTGCCGCCCCGCCCGCCTGCCTGTTGTCTAACGCAGTTGCGTGACAAAGAGATATCGGTTATAGTCGCCTTCTTCGCTGCACAAAATGCGGTGAAACGAAATTACTGCGGAATTACCGCGCGATGGAGCAGTCTGGTAGCTCGTTGGGCTCATAACCCAAAGGTCGGAGGTTCAAATCCTTCTCGCGCAACCACCACGAAAAAAGCCCACTTCGGTGGGCTTTTTTTCGTCTGTGCCTTTCTTGCTTTTCTCCACGCAGGTCAGCTGGGATCGTTCAGGTCTTCATGGTGGTCTGCCTGGCCCTGCTTCCAGTACGAGGCCACGCGCATGCGCTTGGGCGCGGCGCCCTTGGCCAGCAGCAGGCGCCGCAGCTCGGCCATGGCGCTGTGCTCGCCCGCCGCCCAGATATATCCGTCGTCGTCCTGGGGAAGCTCCAGCGCCTGCACGGCGTCGGCCAGCGATTCGACCCAGGCACAGTCCAGCTGGGCCGTGCTCTTCCACTGGCGGCGGTCGGCAGGGTTGCGCAGCTGCACGCGCACCACGGCGCGGCTGCCGGCGGGCAGCTCGGCCAGGCGCCGCTCGATGGCGGGCATGGCGGTCTCGTCGCCGAACAGCCAATGCCATGGCAGGTTGGCCGAGATCACCAGGCTGCCGCGCGGCCCGGCCAGGCCCACCCACTGGCCCAGGGGCGCGGTCAGCGCCCATTCAGTGGCGGGGCCTGCATCGTGCAGTGCGAAATCCATGATGAGGTTCTGGCGCGCAGCGTCGTAGCGCAGCGGCGTGTAGTCGCGCAAGGTGGGGCGCTCGTCCTCCACGAAGGTGGGGCGGCCATCGAGCAGCACGGGAAGCGCGGGCAGTTCGCGCCCGGCCTGGGGCAGGATGAGCTTGACGTGGTCGTCAAAGCCCGAGCTGACGAAGTCCTCCAGTTCGGGTCCGCCCAGGGTCAGGCGCACAAAGCCGGGGCTGGGCTGCTCGCGCGAGAGCAATTGCACATGGCGGGCGCGGAAGGGATGGCGGACACGGTGGACGACGGGGGCAGGCGCCACGGCAGAGTTGGCTGGATTGGGCAAGTTCATTGGCGAAACGGCCTGTGACGGCCTAGAATGTTGATTTAGTCCACCAATTCTCTGTCATCCGTTGACTTTGTCAACATATTTCCACAAGACCCTGCCATGAATGCCTCCCTGCCCGCCGATATCTTCGAGGCCATGCACGAGCTGCTGCACCTGTTCCGCTCGCGCATGCGCGAGGACATGGAGTCCATGGAGCCCGGGCTGACGCCCAACGAGGTGCGCGTGCTGATGTACGTGGGCCGGCACCCGGGCCGCACGCAAAGGGATCTGGTCGACCACAGCCACATGGACAAGGCCCAGCTCGCGCGCATGCTGGCGCAGCTGCAGGAGCAGGGATGGCTGGACCGCGAACCGGACGCCCGCGACCGCCGCGTGCGCTGCCTGAGCCTCAGCCTCCAGGGGCAGGCCCTGTTCGACCGGCTGCGCCAGTCGCGCCAGGCGCTGGCGGCGCGGCTGCTCAAGGATTGGGAGCCTGCCGCGCAACAGCAGATGATGGCGCTGCTGGAGCGGGCCAGGGACAGCGTCCAGGCCGCGCCCTGATCAATCGACGGCCTTGTTCACGCGCGGCGCGACGGCGCACATGAGTTCATAGCCCAGCGTGCCTGCGGCCTCGGCCACCTCGTCGATGGGCAGCACGGCGCCGTTGCCGGCGCGGCCCCACAGCGTGACTTCGCTGCCCATGCCGGCATCGGGCACGGGCGTCAGGTCCACGGCCAGCATGTCCATGCTCACGCGGCCCAGGGTGCGGGTGCGCACGCCGTTCACCAGCACGGGCGTGCCCGTGCCGCAGTGGCGTGGATAGCCGTCGGCATAGCCGCAGGCCACGGTGCCCAGGCGCAGGGGGCCGTCGGCCGTGAAGCGCGATCCATAGCCCACGCTCTGCCCCGCAGCCAGCTGCTGCACGCCGATGATGCGCGAGCTCAGCGTCTGCGTGGGCTGCAGGCCCCAGTGGGCCGCCGTGTGCTGCGGATAGTCGGGGGAGCTGCCGTACAGCACGATGCCGGGCCGCACCCAGTCGCAGCGCACCTGGGCATCGTCGCCATGGCGCAGCGTGGCGGCACTGTTGCCCACGCTGCGCTCGCCGGGCAGGTCGCACGTGGCGTCGTGAAAGCGCTGCAGCTGCGCGGAGATGCCCGACTGGCCAGCGCCTGCGTCGGCATCGCTGAAGTGGGTCATGAACGAGATTTCCTCCACCTGGGGCAAGGCATTGAGCCGGGCCCAGGCCGCGCGAAAGCGCTCGGGCGTGAAGCCCAGGCGGTTCATGCCGGAGTTCATCTTGAGGAAGACGCGGTGGCCGTTCTGCGTCTTGTGCGCGGCCAGCCAGTCGATCTGGGCGTCGCAATGCACGGCATGCCAGATGGACAGGCGCGAGCAAAGCTCCAGGTCGCGCGGCTCGAACACGCCCTCCAGCAGCAGGATGGGGCCGCGCCAGCCCAGCTGGCGCACGCGCTCGGCCTCGGCCAGGTCCAGCATGGCGAAGCCGTCGGCGCCGCGCAGGGCCTCGAACACGTTTTCGATACCGTGGCCATAGGCGTTGGCTTTGACCACGGCCCACAATTTGGCATCGGGGACCGCTTGCCGCACCCGCTCCAGATTGTGGCGAAGCGCGGCGGAATGGATGGTGGCAAGAATGGGACGCGGCATGGTTTTCACTCAGTCAGAAGCTTGGGATTCTGGCACTGCCGGCCAAAGGCCGCGTGATATAACCGCCAGTCACTTGCCACGGGGCCCTTATTTAACCGGTCAGCAGCCCTGCGGCTGACCCCATCTGCCTATCCATGAAGCGCGGTTTCTACACCATCATGTCAGCGCAGTTCTTCAGCTCGCTGGCAGACAACGCCCTGTTCGTGACCGCCGTGGAACTGCTGCGCACCAATGGCGCCCCCGAGTGGCAGCGCGCCGCCCTGGTGCCCATGTTCGCGCTGTTCTACGTGATCCTGGCCCCCTTCGTCGGCGCTTTTGCCGACGCCCTGCCCAAGGGGCGGGTGATGTTCATCAGCAATGCGATCAAGATCGTGGGCTGCCTGATGATGCTGTTCGGCAACCATCCGCTGATCGCCTACGCCGTGGTCGGCCTGGGCGCAGCGGCCTACTCGCCCGCCAAGTACGGCATCCTCACCGAGCTGCTGCCCGCCTCCCAGCTGGTCAAGGCCAATGGCTGGATCGAGGGGCTGACCATCACCTCCATCATCCTGGGCGTGCTCGTGGGCGGGCAGTTGCTGAGCCCGGGCATCTCGACCCATCTGCTGGACTTCGACCTGCCGCTGCTGGACACGGGCGTGGACACTGCGGCCGAGGCGGCGATTGCCGTGCTGGTCGGCGTCTATGCGCTGGCCGCCTGGTTCAACCTGCGCATTCCGCTGACCGACACCATCCTGCGCCCGCTGCGCCAGGACCCTAGCAAGAGCCTGCTGGCCAACACCCTGGCCCTGCTGCCCGACTTCTGGACCTGCAGCCAGCGGCTGTGGGGGGACAAGCTGGGCCAGATCTCGCTGTCCACGACCACGCTGTTCTGGGGCGTGTCGGGCAATCTGCGCTACATCGTGCTGGCCTGGGGCGCGGCGGCCCTGGGCTACGGCACCTCCCAGGCATCGGCCCTGGTGGGCGTGGTGGCCATCGGCACGGCGGCAGGCGCCATCCTCGCATCCATGCGCATGCGGCTGGACAATGCCACGCGCGTCATTCCGCTGGGCATCACCATGGGCCTGCTGGTGATCGCCATGATCTTCATCCACAGCGTGTGGGTGGCCATTCCCTTCCTGATCCTGCTGGGCGGCCTGGGCGGCTTCCTGGTCGTGCCCATGAATGCGCTGCTGCAGCACCGCGGCCACAACCTCATGGGCGCGGGCCGCTCGATTGCCGTGCAGAACTTCAACGAGCAGGCCTGCATCCTGGCGCTGGGCGCCTTCTATGCGCTGTCCACCAAGTTCGGGCTGTCGGCCTTTGGTGCCATCACGGTGTTCGGCCTGGTGGTGGCCGGCATCATGTGGCTGATCGGACGCTGGCACAGGAACAACCTGCGCCAGCATCCCGAGGAAGTCGAGCGCCTGCTGGCGATTGCCCGCAAGGATTGCCACTAGCCTGCCCTTGTCCCCACGGCGTCCGGAGCAGGCCTTGCCTGCCCGGGCGTTTTTCATTGCCCCATGCATAGCCCGCTGCCCGTTCTCGCCCTGCTGTTCAACACCCTGGTCTGGGGCCTGGCCTGGTGGCCGTTCCGCGCCATGCACGAGGCTGGCCTGCATCCGCTGTGGGCCACGGCGCTGATGTATGCCCTGGTGCTGGCGGGGCTGGTGGCGCTGCGCCCGGCCAGCCTGCGCCAGGCGCTGCAGTACCCGGCCCTGATCCTGCTGGGCGCCTGCGCGGGCAGCAACAACATCGCCTTCAACTGGGCCGTGACCATTGGCGACGTGGTGCGCGTGGTGCTGCTGTTCTATCTGATGCCCGCATGGTCGGTGCTGCTGGCCTGGAGGCTCCTGGGCGAGCGGCCCACGCCTGCTGCGCTGACGCGGCTGCTGCTGGCCTTCGGCGGGGTGGCGCTGGTGCTCGTGCCCGAGGGCACATTCAGCGGCGGCTCGCCCGGGCTGCTGCGCGGCCTGTCGCTGGCCGACGGCCTGGCACTGTTCGGCGGCTTCACCTTCGCGCTGACCAACGTGCTGCTGCGCCGCCTGCAGGCCGTGCCGGCGCAGGCGCGCATGCTGGCCATGTTCAGCGGCTGCATGGCGATGGGCCTGTTCAGCGCCTTTGCAGGCAGCAGCGTGGGCCTGGTGCCGCCGCTGCCGGCTCCGCAGGCCGGCTGGATGCTGATCGCCGCCGGCCTGGCCGTGCTGCTGATGCTGGGCAACTGGGCGCTGCAGTTCGGCGCCGCGCGCCTGCCGGCCGGCGTGACGGCCGTGGTCATGCTGGCCGAAGTGGTGTTCGCCAGCGTCTCCTCGGTGCTGATTGCAGGCGAGGTGCTGACGCCTCGCACGCTGCTGGGCGGCGCCTGCATCATCGCGGCCGCGCTGCTGTCTGCGCTGGCGCATGCACGACGGCGTGGGGCTTGACGCCCTGCCCGCACCAACGCTGCGCAATCAGCCCGTGAGCTGCCCGGCCAGCAGCAGGTAGCCCGGCAGCCAGCCTGTGAGCACGCCCTGCGCAATGCACAGCGCGCCCGTCATGCGGCCGATGTTGCGGCCCAGGGCCAGCAGCATGAAGAACATGGCCCACAGCACGGCCCAGGCCGCCCAGTTGGCGGCCATCCACCAGTCGATGGCAGTGCGGGCGCCGATCAGCGAATCGATGGCCACCGGCACGGCCGTGATCGCCACGAAGAGGCTGAACCAGCCCAGGCCCCGGCCATCGGCCCCCGTGAAGCGGTTGATGGCCACCCACAGGTAGGTGAAGGCGAACAGCAGGGTGAGCGCGCCGGTCTTGACAGAGGCCGCATCAGGCTCGGGCCCGAAGGCCGAGGCCAGGCCGATGATCAGCGAGACCAGGCCCGCGAACACGTTGATGACCCAGATCTCCCGGTCGGCAATGCGCCCCAGCATCCACAGGCCATTCAGGCACAGCACGGCGCCCACGTAGAACAACGACAAACCCAGCCACATCGCAAGTCTCCTTTGCTTTTTTGCTTTGAAGTGCCTTGCGCGCCCTTGCCAGACCACGGGAACGAGCGCGCACGGCAAGGCGCCGCCGCCCCGTGGCCGGGTGCAGCGGCGTCCGTGAAACAGTTCATCCCCGGGCCCGCCCCTGGTGGGCATCTGCGTGCTGGCGGAAGGGTCCGCTGCAGAGATGCCGCCTGTGATCCAGGGCGGGTTCACCGGCGCGGCCCTTGCCGGGCACGCGGCGGTGGAGTGTGCCGGCAGGCGGTGCTGCCGGTCTTTGGCGTCGGTCCTTGGTGCCGGTCCTTGGTACCTCAGGCCGCCTGCGTCTGCAGGCGACGGCGGGCGCGTTCCAGCTGCTGCGCCACCTGGCGCGGGTTCATGCCGTACATGTCGGCAAAGCCGGCTTCGGTGGTCTGGCCGCTGGCCTCGAAGGCGCGCAGCAGAGCTTCGTCGCGTGCAGAACGCGCATCGGCTTCGGCCAGGGCCTCGGCCACCAGGGCGTTGGTGGCCTCGTCACGGCCCTGCACGCGCGCCGCATAGTCGTCGCGGGACAGGCCCGAGGCCTCGTAGGCGGCGATGATGCGGTTGCGCAGCTTGGGCGCCAGGTCCTCGGGCGAGCGGTGCTGGCGGCGGCGAAAGACCTCGATCAGCGCATGGTGCACATGCTCGGGCGCCATGGGCTCGACCGATTGGCCCTGCAGGTCATGGCGCGCCTGGCCGCTGGCCACCACGGTGAGGTAGCGGCTCGAGCGTGTGTGCTGGGACAGGGCCAGCTTGAGCTGGTCGCGGTCGATGGCTTCGGGATGGGCGGCCAGCAGGTCCTCGAAGATGCCGCGCTTGAGCGGCAGGGGCTGCTCGCCGAACAGGTTCGGATGCCATTGGGCCAGTTGCGCCAGCAGCGGGTGCTGGGTGCGCACAGGCCTGGATGCGGGAGCCTCGGCACTGCCGGCCGCGCCGGTTGCGGCGTCGGCGACGGGCTCGGAGGCCTTGCCCTTGTTGCGGCCACGTCCGCCGCGGCGCGAGCGCTTGCGGCCCTGGCCATCGGCGCTGGCGGCAGCCTGCGGCACGGTGCCGGCAGCGGCGTCCGCCGGCAGCGCGGCGTTCTGTTCTTGCGGTTCAGACACGGATTCAGTCATGGCGGAGCACATGGGCTTGGAGAAAACGAAACCCCGCATCATGCCAGCATTGCAAAGGCTTGCGCGGGCATAGTCCCCACGGCGTCGCGCATGCGGCACAGATGCGCGGGTGTTGCCCGGGTGGCATCAGGCCGGCAGGGCCTCGTCCAGCACCTCGATCCAGTGGCGCACCGGCACGTCCGTTCCGTTTTGCAGGTGGACGATGCAGCCCATGTTGGCCGAGAGGATGGCGGCGGGCCGCTGGGCATCGAAGCCTTCGGTCAGCGCACCGATCTTGCGGTCGCGCAGCTGGTGCGAGAGTTCGGGCTGCAGCACCGAGTAGGTTCCCGCCGAGCCGCAGCACAGGTGCGACTCGGTGCGCGCCACGCGCAGCTCGAAGCCCAGCCTGGCCAGATGGGTTTCCACGCCGCCGCGCAGCTTTTGCCCGTGCTGCAGCGTGCAGGGCGGGTGGTAGGCCATGGGCGCGGCCGGTGCGCGCACCCTGCCCTGCAGGCGCTCGGCCAGCTCGGGCAGGAGCTCAGGCAGCAGCTCGCTCAGGTCGCGCGTGAGGGCGCTGATGCGGGCTGCCTTGTCCGCGTACTGCGCATCGTCCTTGAGCAGGTGGCCGTATTCCTTGACGGTGACGCCGCAGCCCGAGGCATTCATGACAATGGCCTCCACCGCGCCGCTGTCCACCTGGGGCCACCAGGCGTCGATGTTGGCGCGCATCTGCGCCTTGCCGCCTTCCTGGTCGTTGAGGTGGAATTTCACGGCACCGCAGCAGCCGGCGTTGGGAGCGATCACGGTCTGTATGCCGGCCGCATCCAGCACGCGCGCCGTGGCGTAGTTGATGCGCGGCATCATCGCGGGCTGCACGCAGCCGGCCAGCAGCAGCACCTTGCGCGCATGCTCGCGCACGGGCCAGCGGCCCGCGTCCTGCGGCTGGGGCACTTTCTCGGCCAGGACTTCGGGCAGCAGGCCGCGCACGGCCTGGCCCAGCTTCAGGGCCGGGGCGAACAGCGGCGAGTTCAGCCCCTCCTTGAGCGCCCAGCGCCTGGCGCGCTCGCCGAAGGGGCGCGGCACCTGTTCCTCGACGATCTTGCGGCCTATGTCCACCAGGTGGCCGTACTGCACGCCGCTGGGGCAGGTACTTTCGCAGTTGCGGCAGGTCAGGCAGCGGTCCAGGTGCTGCTGGGTGGCGCGCGTGGGGGTCTCGCCCTCCAGCACCTGCTTGATCAGGTAGATGCGGCCACGCGGCCCGTCCAGCTCGTCGCCCAGCAATTGGTAGGTCGGGCAGGTGGCCGTGCAAAAGCCGCAGTGCACGCACTTGCGCAAAATGGCTTCGGCCTCCTGGCACTCGGGCTTGGCGCGGTACTGGGGTGCGAGTTGGGTCTGCATGGTGGGGCTCTTGTTGTACGGGTATCGGGGAACGGTCAGGCACGGCAGCCGGACACGGCGGTCATGCGCGAGGCGCGGCCCGCCGGCCCAGCAGCAGGGGCAACCGCGCACGGTCGGCCCACAGCGGCGGCAGGGACAGCAGGCACAGCACCACGGCCAGCGGCACGACGAAGACGAAGCCCAGGTGCCTGAAACCCAGCGCGCCCGCAATGCCGCCCAGCAGGAACATGGACAGCAGCCCTGCGAACAGCCGCAGCCGCACATGGTTGGCGTGGACCCGGTGCTCGGGCGGGCTGCCATGGCGATTCCAGTAGAGGGCTCGACCCAGCTCCATGCCCAGGTCGGTGATCACGCCCGTCATGTGCGTGGTGCGGATCTGCGAGGACGACATCTTGGTCACCGTGGCGTTCTGCAATCCCATGATGAAGGACAGCAGCAGCACGGCCAGCGGCACGGCGAACGGCGTGGGCCAGGCCAGCATGGCCGCGCCCAGCACGCCGAAGAGCAGCATCAGCGCGGCTTCCAGCAGCAGCGGCAGCGCATAGCTGCTGCGCAGCCGGTGGTGGCGCGCCCAGTTGACCAGCAGCGACGTCGCGGCCGCGCCGCACAGAAAGGCCAGCAGCGCGCCGCAGGCACTGAGCACCAGCGCCGTATTGCCCAGCACCAGGTTGTCGGCCAGCAGCGAGACAAAGCCCGTCATGTGCGAGGTATAGGAGTGCACCAGCAAAAAGCCGCCCGCATTCACCGCACCCGCGTTGAAGGCCAGCAACAGGCCCAGTGTGCGGTTGCTGGCCACCGTGCGGTGCCGGTCCGTGAGCAGGTGCAGGTGGTGGCGCATGCGCATGGGCGGAGCCAGGCGTTGGCCCGGCCTACCAGGCGGCGGCCAGCCGGCCGCGGTTGAAGATGCCCGCAGGATCGAAGGCCTGCTTGAGCCGTGCATGCAGCGCGGCCGTGGCATCGGCCGCCTGGGCGTCGAAATCGGGTTCGGCGCCGGGCTGGTCTGCGGCCTCGGCGCGGAACAAGGTGGCCGATCCGCCCGCTGCTTTTGCCAGCGTGCGCAGCGCATGGCCCAGCGCACGCGGCGCCTGTACCCAGCGCAATGCGCCGTGCCATTCGATCAGGGGCCCCGTGCAGCCGTCAGGCAGCGCAAGCACCGGCGCCGTCTGCGGCACGGACAGGCGCCACAGCGCATGGCCCGGTGCGCGTGCGGTGAACCAGGGCAGCTGGTGCTCCCGGCAGGCCTGCCAGTCGGCCGCAGCGCTGTGCATGCGCTCGCCCCCCAGGCGCCCGCAGGCCGCCTGCACGGCGGCACGCGCACCACGCAGGCGCAGGTACAGCACGCCCTGGGCCGCGCTGTCTTCCTGCAGCCAGCAGCTGGCATTGAGCGGCAGCGGCTGGCCGCCCCAGGCATTGAGCCAGTCCAGCGCCTGCTGCTGCGTGCATTCGAAGCGCAGCGTGGCCTCGGCAGGCGCCACGGGCAGCACCTTGAGGCTGACCTCGGTGATCAGGCCCAGCGTGCCCCAGGAGCCCGCCATCAGCCGCGAGACGTCGTAGCCCGCCACGTTCTTCATGACTTGGCCGCCATAGCGCAGCAGCTCGCCCTGGCCGTTGATCATCTCCAGCCCCAGCATGAAGTCGCGCACGGCACCCACGCTGGCGCGCGAGGGGCCCGACAGGCCGGAGGCCACCATACCGCCCACGGTGGCGCGGCCATCCGCTCCCTCGAAATGCGGAGGCTCGAAGGCCAGGCACTGGCCCTGTGCGGCCAGCAGGGCCTCGACCTCGGCCAGCGGCGTGCCGGCGCGTACGGTCACGACCAGCTCGCTGGGCTCATAGCTGACCACGCCGGCCAGCGCCCGCGTGTCCAGCAGTTCGCCCTGCAGGGCCAGTCCGTGGAAATCCTTGGTGCCGCCGCCACGTATGCGCAGCGGCGTGGCGTCGGCCGCCGCGGCGCGCACGCGCTCGGCGATCTGGATGAGTTGGCTTTGGGCTGAATCCATGGCCTGCATCGTAGCGGCTGGGCCCTTTTTCGCCTCGGTGCGGGCCCGTGAATTTTTTGAACGGCGCGCTTGAAGTTCTGCGGGCGGCGCAAAACAGCAGGGACGAAAAGGCAAAGGCGCAAGTCGAATCAGCCGCCTGCGGCCTTCATCGTGCCGGCTCGAAAGGATGGACCTGGATGTCGGCGTCGGGAAAGGAGGCCACCAGCTTCAGCTCGCCGCCCAGGGCCTTGACGTACTCGCGCAGCGTGCTCACGTACATGTCCTCGCGGCGCTCCAGCTTGGAGACGGCAGCCTGCTCCACGCTCATGGCCCTGGCCACTTCGACCTGGGTCACGTTGCGGGCCTTGCGCAGCTCCTGCAACTGCATTTCCACAAGCATGGCCTCGGCCCGTGCCGCAGCACGGGACTGTGCCTCGGGCGACATGCCGGCGCGCAGTTCGTTGAATTTCCTAGCCATGGATCTGTCCTTCTCTTTTCAGGGTCTCGATGTGCGTGTCGTACAAGCGGTCGGCGATGGGTACATGCACCTCATACCAGCGGCCATCGCCCGTCTTGTCGCCGCCGATCAGCAAGATGGCACAGCGGCGCGGATCGAATGCGTACAGCAGCCGATAGGGCCGGCCTTCGTGCTGCACGCGAAGCTCGCGCATGTGCGGGTGCCTTGAACGCTCGATGCCGGACGTATGGGGATATCCGAGATTCGGCCCTCTTGCCTCCAGCAACCGAACCGATGCATCGATGGACTCCTGCTCGGCCTGCGTCAGATCGGCCCACCAGATGCCAAGCTCGTCGGTGTACTCCACCTCCCAGGGTTGGGTCATTATTCCCTCCAGAATATATTCCGTCAATGGAATATAGGCCAAAGATCCGTCTTATAACGGAGCTCACCATAAGGCGGTTGGCGTGCAGCAGGCCTCCTGATTTCCTCAGCCGCTGAAGAGCGTTTGCGGCGCGGCAATGAAAAAAGGCCCCGGTGCAAGCACCGAGGCCAATCCGCAATGAACTCCCTGGAAACCGATCAGCGGTAGTACGCCACCTCGCCGTGCGTGGTGATGTCCAGGCCCTGGCGCTCGGACTCTTCGCTGACGCGCAGGCCGACGACCAGGTCGCAGATCTTGTAGGAGATGCCAGCCACCACGCCAGACCAGACGATGGTCAGCAGCACGCTCTTGACCTGCACCCACACTTGATGGCCCATGTTGAAGTCTGCGGGCTCGATGCCGCCCAGGCTGGAGGCGCAGAACACGCCGGTCAGGATGGCACCCAGGATGCCGCCCACACCGTGCACGCCGAACACGTCGCAGACGTCATCGACCTTGAGCAGCTTCTTGAGGCCGGACACACCCCACAGGCAGACGGGACCGGCGATCAGGCCCATGACGATGGCGCCCATGGGGCCCACGAGGCCGGCCGCCGGGGTGATGACCACCAGGCCGCCCACGGCGCCCGAGGCAGCACCCAGCATCGAGGCCTTGCCCTTGTGCAGGGCTTCAGCGGCCAGCCAGGAGATGGTGGCGGCGCCCGTGGCGACGATGGTGTTGATGAAGGCCAGGCCGGCGATGCCGTTGGCAGCACCTGCCGAGCCGGCGTTGAAGCCGAACCAGCCCACCCACAGCAGCGAGGCACCGACCATGGTCAGCGTCAGGCTGTGCGGAGGCAGGGCCTCACGGCCGAAGCCGATGCGCTTGCCCAGCATGTAGGAACCCACCAGTCCGGCGATACCGGCGTTGATGTGCACCACGGTGCCGCCTGCGAAGTCCAGCGCGCCGTCCTTGCCCAGCAGGCCGCCGCCCCAGACCATGTGGGCCATGGGGATGTAGCTGAAGGTGAACCACAGCACCGAGAACAGGATCACGGCAGAGAACTTGATGCGCTCGGCGAAGGCGCCGACGATCAGGGCCACGGTGATGGCGGCGAACGTGGACTGGAAGGCCACGAACACGTACTCGGGAATGGTCGGCAGTGCACCGGCCAGCGTGTCGGGCGCAATGCCCTTGAGGAAGATCTTGCCGAAGCCGCCGAAGAAGTTGCCTTCGCCCGCAAAGGTCAGCGAGTAGCCGTAGACGGCCCACAGCAGCGTGATCAGCGAGAAGATCACGAACACCTGGCAGAGCACGGACAGCATGTTCTTGGTGCGCACCAGGCCGCCGTAGAACAACGCGG
>NZ_JTKZ01000157.1:0-10536 GCF_000799035.1 Delftia sp. ZNC0008 | reverse complement strand
CCGCGTCGTGGGCAACATGCCCATCCACCAGCGCTCGCGCCTGGGCCTGTCCTACCTGCCGCAAGAGGCATCGATCTTTCGCAAGCTCAGCGTCGAGGACAACGTGCGCGCCGTGCTGGAGCTGCAAAGGGATGAGCAGGGCCGGCCGCTGGCGCGCAGCGTCATCGAGGAGCGCCTGACGGCGCTGCTGCAGGAACTGCGCGTGGACCATCTGCGCGCATCGCCCGCGCTGGCGCTGTCGGGCGGCGAACGCCGCCGCGTCGAGATTGCACGTGCGCTGGCCACGCAGCCGCGTTTCATCCTGCTGGACGAGCCCTTCGCCGGCATCGACCCCATCGCCGTGATCGAGATCCAGCGCATCATCGGCTTTCTCAAGGCGCGCGGCATCGGCGTGCTCATCACCGACCACAACGTGCGCGAGACGCTGGGCATCTGCGACCATGCCTTCATCATCAGCGACGGCCATGTGCTGGCCCAAGGCACACCCGAGGAGATCGTGGACAACGCCGAAGTGCGGCGCGTCTACCTCGGCGAACACTTCCGGATGTAGCGCCATGCCCTGCCTGGCCCGTCTGCGAGATTGCCTGCGCGAAGGAGCTGCCGCTTGAAGCCCGGACTGTCGCTGCGCGTCTCCCAGCATCTTTCGCTCACCCCGCAACTGCAGCAGTCGATACAGCTGCTGCAGCTGTCCACGCTGGAGCTGGCGCAGGAAGTGGAGCAGATGCTGGGCGACAACCCCTTCCTGGAGCTGGCGAACGACGACGGCGACCACGAAGCGGCAAGCAGCGCCCCGGAGCCTGCGGCGCCCGGCGCCGACGCCGCGGACTCCTTCCAGGAAAGCCGTGCGGACCAGCCATCGGCTGCGGTGGAATGGGAGGCGCCGTCGGACACATCCTCCGGCGATGCCGTCGAGACCTCCGGCACGGCCGAGTCCCTGAGCTGGGAAGGCGATGGCCAGACCAACTCGGGCAACGACGACCGCGACTGGGGCAGCGATGCGCCTTCCAGCCGCACGCGCGGCCAGGGTGACGATGACGAGACCGATGCCACCGAGCTGGCACGCAGCGCAGAAAGCCTGACCGACCACCTGCACCGCCAGGCCCTGAGCCTGCGCCTGGGCGAGGTGGACCGCGCCGCGCTGCGCTTTCTGATCGAGAACCTCAACGACGACGGCTACCTGGAAGACCCGCTCGACGAGCTGGCACAGGGCCTGGCGGGCGACGACCTGGAGGAGTGCGAGGAACTGGTGCACCGCTTCACCGTGGCGCTGCGCCTGTTGCAAAGCCTGGAGCCGGTGGGCGTGGGCGCGCGCGACCTGGCCGAATGCCTGACGCTGCAGCTGCGCGACCAGCTGGCCGATGCCGAGCGCGAAGGCGACGGCAGTGCCGAGGACGAAGATCGGCAGGCCGTGCTGCGCACCGCGCTGGACATCTGCGCCCAGCCCATGGACCTGCTGGCGCGGCGTGACCTGCGCAAGCTCGCCAGCCTGTGCGGCGCGCGCGAGGAGCGGCTGCGCGAGGCGATGGTCCTGATCGCCCGGCTGGAGCCGCGCCCGGGCCGGCGCTTTGCCGACGTGCAGCGCCAGATCGTCGTGCCCGATGTCATCGTGCGCCCGGTGCGCATGGGTGCGGGACGCATGGAGTTCAGCGTGCAACTCAACCCCGATGTCATGCCCAAGCTGCGCGTGCACGACATCTATGCCAGCGCGCTGCGCAGCCATCGGGGCAGCGAAGGCCATGCGGCGTTGCAGCAGCGGCTGCAGGAGGCGCGCTGGTTCATCAAGAACATCCAGCAGCGCTTCGACACCATCCTGCGCGTGTCGCAGGCCATCGTGGAGCGCCAGAAGAACTTCTTCGTGCATGGCGAGCTGGCCATGCGCCCGCTGGTGCTGCGCGACATTGCCGATGCGCTGGGCCTGCATGAGTCCACCATCAGCCGCGTGACCACGGCCAAGTACATGGCCACGCCGCAGGGCACCTACGAACTCAAGTATTTCTTCGGCTCGGGGCTGGGCACCGAGGCGGGCGGCAACGCGTCGAGCACGGCCGTGCGCGCGCTCATCAAGCAGTTCGTCGCAGCCGAGGACCCCAGGAAGCCGCTGTCGGACAACCAGCTCGCCGACATGCTCAAGGAGCAGGGCATCGAATGCGCACGGCGCACCGTGGCCAAGTACCGCGAACTGCTCAAGATCCCCCCGACCACGCTGCGCAAGGCCCTGTAGCCGCGCAGGGCGCGCACGCTCTCAGGCCGCAGGCGCGCGGCCGGCCACGTCATCCCATTTGAGGCCGAATTTCAGCAGGTACTTGCGCAGGCGGTCGGCATCGTTGACCACGCTGCGCTGGGTGCGTGACTGGTCGAACAGGCGGCGCCCCGCATCGGACAGCGAGGGCGATTGCCTGCACACGCGCAGCACCGCTTCGAGCTGCATGCGGTCGAACAGATCCATCTGCTCCAGCCTATCGGCGGGCAACAGCGCATCAAGGCCGCAGCCGGCGCCGGCGGGGGCGGGCTGCGCTGCCTCGCCCCGTTGCCACAGCCACTGCATGCGCTGGATCTCGGCATCGACCAGGGCCGTGGAGATGCGCCCTCCGTCAGCCAGCGTGGCCAGGCGCGTCATGCTGGCCGACAGGTCGCGGAAGTTGCCGCTCCACAGCGCCTCGGGCGAGCGCGCAAAGCGCAGATAGCGCTCGCGGGCCTCCACGTTGAAGCGCACCATCTGGCCGGTCTCGTCGGCCGAGCGCGCGAGCAGGTGGTCCATGTTGGGTTCTATGTCCTCGGGGCGCCCGGCCAGGCCCGGCAGCGCGTAGGACCACAGGTTGATGCGCGCGAACAGATCCTCGCGAAAGCGCCCCTGCGCCACGTCGATGCGCAGGTCGCGGTGCGTGCCGGCGACCAGCTGGAAGTCGCTGCTGACCTCGCGGTCGCTGCCCATGGGATAGAAGCGCTTTTCCTCCACCGCCTTGAGCAGCATGGCCTGTTCGTCCAGGCCCAGCTCGCCGATTTCGTCCAGGAACAGCACGCCCTGGTGCGCGCTGCGCAGCAGGCCGGCGCGGTCGGCCGCAGCGCCCGTGAACGCGCCCTTCTTGTGGCCGAACAGCACCGAGGCCGCGCCATCGCCGCGCAGCGTGGCGCAATTGACCTCGACGAACTCGCCCTGCACCTGGTGCCTGGCCTTCTTCAACTCGTACATGCGCCGCGCCAGATGCGATTTGCCCGCACCCGTGGGACCCGTGAGCAGGATGGGCGCGCGCGAGCGCACGGCCACGCGCTCGATCTCGTCGATCAGCGCGTTGAACCCGGCATTGCGCGTGGCGATACCGCTCTTGAGAAATTGCACGGCCTCGCTCTGCTCGGCGCCGAAGCGCTGGGCGATCACGTCGTAGCGCGACAGGTCCAGGTCGATCAGCGCATAGCTGCCCGGGTCACCCATGCGCTGGCGCCGGGGCGGCGAAGTCTGGGCCAGCACGCCGGGAATGCGGCGCGACTCCACCAGCAGGAACAGGCAGATCTGTGCCACGTGCGTGCCCGTGGTGATGTGGGTCCAGTACTCCTCGCGCTCGGGGTCGAAGCGATAGGCCTGCGTCCAGTCGAACAGCCGCGCATAGACCTCGCCGAAATCCCAGGGATCGGCAATGTCCATGGGCACGAGGTTCACCCGGGTCTCGGGCGATGCCGTAGCGATGTCGCCGTGCAGCAGCTGCGCCAGGGCCAGATGGGGCGGCGTGTAGAGCAGCTCCAGCCGCTCCACCACCAGATCCTCGTGCTGCATGAGGGAGAGGGTCGGCCGCCATTTTTCCCAGCGCCCCGCGCCCCTGCCGGAGTCCAGCTGCGTACCCAGAAAGCCGATGACGACCTTTTTCTTTTCCATGTGTTTGTCTAGTTGGATAGCTGAAATTCTAGTTTCTTTGGATTGAAGAAGAAATCAAGGAAAGTGTGATTTGATATTTATCCAAATAAATCAATGGGTTGAAGAATTTTTTGGCACCGGATGCCAGGCTGGCACGCATCTCGCAATAAGCAAGGCATCCAGTGCAGGCGGTGACCGCTCACAGGCCGGGGTTGGGGCAAACGCCCGCCCCGCCGGTGCGGGAAGTCCGGGCCCCCAGGGGCCTGTCGATTTCCCGCATGCCGCACGCCGCAGGCGCTGGGTAACGGCAAGGTTGTGGAAACCGTCCCGCAAGGGACGCCTGGTTCGACTCCAGGCTTGCCAGCCACTGGTAGCTCAGTCTGGTAGAGCACCCTCGCAAGAGGACTGTCGCAGGTTCGATTCCTGCCCACTCTTCCGGCCGCAAGGCCGGGCTATTGAAACGGTCGAAAGACCACCCGCCGAACGCGGGAGGTGGCCACCGGGTTGCGATGCAGCCCCAGGCCGCCCCCCGTCAGCAGCGGCGGCTGTGCCAGGTCCCGGCACGGTCCGCGCCCGCAGCCAGCCACGCTGCAACCTGTTTCCAGGGTTGCCGCCACGGCGCACTGCAAGGCCCGGGCCGTGCCCCCTGGAACCCCGCCGCTGCTGTAACGGCACCCCTATTGATTGCGGCGAAGACGCCGAACGAGGAGAAGAAGAAATGCTGAAGATCCAACGCATCACCATCAAGAAGAACGAACGCGCCCTGCTGCTGCGCAATGGCGATTTCGAGCGCGTGCTGCACAGCGGCCGGCACTGGCTGTTTGCCGGCACCGACCAGCTGCGCGTGGAAACCTTTGCCCTGGAGCAGCCCGCCTTCACGCACGGCCTGGCCGACTACCTGATGGCGCAGGAGCCCGCCGTGGTGGCCGCCGAATTCCTGCGCGTGGAACTGTCCGAAACCGAGGCGGGCCTGCGTAGCGAAAACGGCGTGCTGGTCGAGATCCTGCCGCCCGGCACGCGCCGCCTGTACTGGAAGGGACTGGTGGATGTGAGCGTGCAGGTGGTCGACCTGCAGGGCGGCGCCGAGCTGCCCGCCGCCCTGGCGGCGCGCCTGACCCAGACGCAGCTGCGCCAGCGCAGCGTGTCCGGCCTCAACGGCGTGCTGCAGGTGCAGGTGCCCGCAGGCCAGTGCGCGCTGCTGACCATCGACGGCAAGGTGGACCGCCTGCTGCAGGCCGGCAGCCATGCGTTCTGGAAGTTCGGCCGCAGCAATGCCGTGGAGCTGGTGGACCTGCGCCTGCAGGCCGTCGAGGTCTCGGGCCAGGACATCATGACCCGCGACAAGGTGAGCCTGCGCCTGAACCTGAGCGCCACCTATCGCCACACCGACGTTCTGCGCGCCTTTGCCCAGCTGCAAAAGCCCGCCGAGCACCTGTACCGGGAGCTGCAGTTCGCGCTGCGCGCCGCCGTGGGCACCCGCACGCTCGATGAGCTGCTGGAGAACAAGACGGTGATCGACGACGTGGTGACCGCGCACATGGCGGCCAAGCTGCAGCCCTTCGGCATGGTGGTGGAGAGCGTGGGCGTGAAGGACATCGTGCTGCCAGGCGAGATGAAGGCCATCCTGACCCAGGTGGTGCAGGCCGAAAAGCAGGCCCAGGCCAACGTGATCCGCCGCCGCGAGGAAACGGCGGCCACGCGCTCGCTGCTCAACACCGCCAAGGTCATGGAGGACAACCCCGTGGCCCTGCGCATGAAGGAGCTGGAGACGCTGGAACGCGTGGCCGAGCGCATCGACAAGATCTCCGTGTTCGGCGGGCTGGATCAGGTGCTCAACGGGCTGGTGAAGATGCGTTGATCACGCGATGAGGCGGGCGTGGAGTCGCCGGCGGTGCCGGTTGCTTCATGCCTGCCCTTGAAGGAGAGACACCATGGACAAGAAGATGACATCGAAAAGGATGCAATCGCCTGCAGCGCAAATACAGGAGCGTACAGACGCCCTGGCTGCTGCATCACAGGCGCTCTACCAGAGCTTTGCTGGATACAGGTCGCCGTCGGTAGCGCTGGACGCTTGCGTCACATGCTGCATGGATGCAGACCTGGAGCGCGAGATGCGTCGACTGCCCCTGCGCAGCCTGACCGAGCACCATTTCTACCAATACAACGACGCTGCCAAAAGCGTGGTCCAGCCTGCGGATGAGATCAAGTACCTGGCGCCAAGAATGTTGGAACTGCTGGCGCAGGGCGCAAGGCTGCACCACTCCACCGAGTTGTATCTGGACCGCCTTGGTCGTTGCGAGCCCGGCTCCTTTTCATCGCAGGAAAGCGCGGCGTTGCAAGCCTTTGCTCGTGCCTTCTTTGCCTTGGGGCTGGAGCAGTGGGCTGAGCCGGACACCAGCGTTTTCCAGGGCGAAGAGGCCTTCTCCTTTTTGCTCATGTGGGACTACGCCGGTGTGCCGCTCCAGCCCCTGCTGGACCACTGGCTGACCTGTGACAGCGAGAGCGCCACGCTGCATTTTGTCGATGCATGCTTCTACGAATTCATCTGGGGTGGGAACTGCATCAGCAATGCCTTCGCATCCGATCGCAATGGCTACCGTGCAACGATGGAGCAGTGGCTCTCGCAGGCAGGCACCAAGAAGCATTGGGCAGAAAAGCTGCTGCAACTGGCCGAGCGCGGCCCGGCCAGCTCCTGGCTGCCTTCAGGCAAGCGCGACCACCAGTGCTACCCGCTGGATGAGCGCATAGGCGCGGTATTCGACGCCATGGCCACTTGAGGCGGAAACACGATTCAACCAAGAACAAAGACATGAAAGAGAACAGCACCATGAACAACTACCAACAGCATGATGTCGAGGGCGGCGTCCCCATCAAGATGTGGACCAAGGGCGTGCCCGTCGAGGACGAGGCGCGCAAGCAGCTGGAGAACGCCGCGCGCCTGCCCGTGGTGTTCAAGCATGTCGCGGCCATGCCCGATGTGCACCTGGGCATAGGCGCCACCGTGGGCTCGGTGATCCCGACCATCAAGGCCATCATCCCGGCGGCCGTGGGCGTGGACATCGGCTGCGGAATGATGGCTGCCAAGACCACGCTGCGCGCCGAGGACCTGCCCGACAACCTGGGCCCGCTGCGCTCGGCCATAGAGCAGGCCGTGCCGCATGGCTCGGTGCCGCGCCACCGGGGCCGCGATCCCGGCAGCTGGGAGAACCCGCCCGTGTCGGTGGACCAGGTCTGGGCCACGCTGGCCGAGGAGTTCGACCTGCTGTGCGAGCTGCATCCGCGCCTGGCCAACACCAACAACCGCAAGCACCTGGGAACGCTGGGCAGCGGCAACCACTTCATCGAGATCTGCCTGGACGAGGCGGGCTTCGTGTGGTTCATGCTGCACTCGGGCTCGCGCGGCGTGGGCAATGCCATCGGCACCCATTTCATCGAGCTGGCCAAGAAGGACGCAGAACTGCATCAGCGCAACCTGCCCGACAAGGACCTGGCCTATTTCGAGGAAGGGGCCCGCTACTTTGGCGACTATGTGCGCGGCGTGTCCTGGGCGCAGAAGTTCGCCATGCGCAACCGCGAGGTGATGATGGCCAACCTCATCGCCACGGTGCGCAAGGTGATCGCCAAGCCCTTCGAGTCGCATGTGGAGGCGGTGAACTGCCACCACAACTACGTGCAGCAGGAGCGCCATTTCGGCCAGGACGTGTTCATCACCCGCAAGGGCGCGGTGAGCGCGCGGCGCGGCGAGCTGGGCATCATCCCGGGCAGCATGGGCGCGCGCAGCTATATCGTGCGCGGCCTGGGCAACCCGGAGAGCTTCGAGAGCTGCAGCCACGGTGCGGGCCGCGTGATGAGCCGCACCAAGGCCAAGAAGATGTTCAGCGTGGAGGACCACATCAAGGCCACCGAGGGCGTGGAATGCCGCAAGGATGCCAATGTGGTGGACGAGATTCCCATGGCCTACAAGGACATCGATGCGGTCATGGCCGCGCAGCAGGATCTGGTGGAGGTGGTGCACACCCTGAAGCAAGTGGTGTGCGTGAAAGGGTGAGTGGATGAGGGCCCCAGGCTCTCATCCTCCGGAACAGAAAGCAGGATGAGAGCATGAGGGAAGAGAAGGTATTGAGCGCGCATCCGGTCTCCGATGCCATGCGCGCCACGGTGCTGGCCAATCTGGCCGAGGTGGAGCGCAGGCACGAGGTCACGGTGCTGTTTGCCTGCGAGTCGGGCAGCCGCGGCTGGGGCTTTGCCTCGCCCGACAGCGACTATGACGTGCGCTTCATCTACGTCCACCGCCTGCCCTGGTATCTGACGGTGGCGCCGGGCCGCGATGTCATAGAGCAGCCGCTCAGCGGCGAGCTCGATGTCAGCGGCTGGGAGCTGCGCAAGGCGCTGGGGCTGCTGCGCGCCTCCAACCCCACGCTGCTCGAATGGCTGCGCTCGCCCGTGGTCTACCGGCAGGAGCAGCCCTGGGCCGAGCGCCTGCATCTGCTGGCCGAGCAGGGCTTTTCGCCGGTGCGCGGCTACCACCACTACGTGGCCATGGCGCGCAAGAACCTGCGCGCCCACCTGCAGGGTGATGTGGTGCGCTACAAGAAATACTTCTATGTGCTGCGCCCCTTGCTGGCCGCGCGCTGGATACGCGAGGGGCGTGGTGCGCCGCCCATGCGCTTTGCGCAGCTGGCGGCGGGCACGCTGGAGGATGCAGTCCTGCTGGCCGAGCTCAACGAGCTGCTGGAGCTCAAGATGCGCCTGGGCGAGGCCGCCAAGGGGCCGCGCCGGGTGCGGGTCCATGATTTCCTGGAGCGCGAGCTGGCCCATGCCATGGCCCATGCGCCCGATCCGGGGGACCAGGCCGATGCGGCGCCGCTGGACCGCTATCTGCGGGATGCCGTGGCGCGCTTTGGCGGCAATGAATGAAAGAGAAAAATGAAAGTGATCGAGATCGACGGCTCCGCCGGGGAGGGCGGAGGCCAGATGCTGCGCAGCGCGCTGGCGCTGTCCATGTGCACGGGTCAGCCCTTTGCCATGCAGCGCATCCGTGCCGGGCGCGCCAAGCCGGGCCTGATGCGCCAGCACCTGGCCTGCGTCAATGCCGCCGCCGAAATCTGCGGCGCGCAGATGCAGGGCGCCGAGATGAATTCGCAGACGCTGCAATTCACACCGGGGCCGGTGCGTGCGGGCGAGTACCGCTTCGTGATCGCCTCGGCGGGCAGTTGCACCCTGCTGCTGCAGACGCTGTGGCCCGCGCTGATGCTGGCCAATGGCGAAAGCCGCCTGACCCTGGGCGGCGGCACCCACAACCCGGCCGCGCCGCCCTTCCATTTCCTGGAGCGCAGCTATGCGCCGCTGCTGCACAGGCTGGGCGCGCGCTGCGAACTGCGGCTGCGCCGGCTGGGCTTTTATCCGGCCGGTGGCGGTGAGATGGATGTGACGATCACGCCGGCAACCAATGGGCTGGTGCCTTTCGATATCACCGAACGCGGCGCACCCGTGGCCAGCCATGCCGAATGCTTTGCGCCCGCGCTGCCACGCGCGGTGGCCCAGCGCGAACTGGACCATCTGGGCCAGGCCCTGGGCTGGTCTGGCGAGCAGTTGCAGGTGGCTGCCGTGCGCCAGAACGAGGGGCCGGGCAACGCGCTGCTGGCCACGCTGGCCTATGAGCACCTGAGCGAAGTGTTCACGCAGTTCGGCATGAAGGGCGTCAGCGCCGAAAAGGTGGCGCATGACCTGGCACGCGAGGTGCGCCGCCACCAGGGCAGCCGGGCCGCGCTGGGCCCGTACCTGGCCGACCAATGGGCCCTGCCGCTGGCGCTGGCCGTCTGGCGCAGCGGGCGCGGTGCCAGCTACACCTGCACGGAACTGACGCCGCATGCGGGCAGCAATTTCGAGGTGATCGAGCGCTTTGTGCCTGTGCGCTTCGCTACGGACGCAACGGGCGACGGCTGGCGTATTTCGCTCTCGCCAGCCTGAGCGGCCTCAGCGATCGGCCCGCACCAGCGTGCTCTTGCCGAACAGGCTCTCCAGCAGGTCCACCACCAGCTCGGCCGTCTGGTTGCGCAGGTCCAGCGCCGGGTTCAGTTCCACCAGGTCCATCGAGCCCAGGCGTCCGGTATCGGCCAGCATCTCCATGCACAGCTGGGCCTCGCGGTAGCTGGGGCCGCCGCGCACGGGCGTGCCCGTGCCGGGCGCGATGTCGGGATCGAGGTAGTCCACGTCGAAGCTCAGGTGCAGGTGGGTGTCGCTGCCGGCGAGGCCGTCGAGCGCGCGGCGCATGACCTCGCGCATGCCCAACTCGTCGATGGCGCGCATGTCGTACACCTCGATGTCCAGCGAATGCAGCAGGCGCTTTTCCTGGTCATCCACGCTGCGCAGGCCGATCTGGCACAGCGAGGCGGCATCCAGCGCCGGATCGCCGCCCTGGGACAGCGCGGTCAGCGGCTCGGGCCCCAGGCCGCAGAGGCTGGCCACGGGCATGCCGTGCAGGTTGCCGCTGGGCGAGATATCGGGCGTGTTGCAGTCGGCGTGGGCGTCCAGCCAGATCACGCGCAGCGCGCGGCCCAGGCGGCGGCAGTGGGCGGCCACGGCACTGATCGAGCCCATGGCCAGGCTGTGGTCGCCGCCCAGCATCAGCGGCAGCTCGCCATCGTCCAGCGCCTGGCCCACGGCCTGGTGCACGGCCTGCAACGCGG
>NZ_JTKZ01000755.1:0-9263 GCF_000799035.1 Delftia sp. ZNC0008 | reverse complement strand
GGCGCGCCGAGCGGCCGGCTTCGACATGGAGGTGGCCTATCACAACCGCGGCCCGGTCGAGGGATCGCCCCACCTCTACCAGCCCTCGCTGCTGGAGCTGGCGCGCTGGGCCGACTTCCTCGTCATCACGGCCGCAGGCGGCGACGGCACGCAGCACCTGGTCAACGTCGAGGTGCTGGACGCTCTGGGCCCGCAGGGCTTTCTGGTCAACGTGGCGCGCGGCAGCGTGGTCGACGAGGCCGCCCTGGTCCAGGCCCTGCAGCAGGGCCGCATCGCGGGCGCGGGCCTGGATGTGTTCGAGGACGAGCCCCGCCCCCATGCCGAGCTGCTGTCGCAGGACAACGTGGTGCTTGCGCCCCACATCGCCAGCGGCACGCACGAAACCCGCCGCGCCATGGCCAACCTTGTGCTGCGCAACCTGGCGCAGTTCATCGCCACGGGCCGGCCCGAGGCCGAAGTGCCCTGGTCGGCCGCGCAGCAGCCGGCCACCGCCGCCACCGCATAGCCCTTTTTTTCCCAGAGACCGATCCAAACGATCCAAGAGCACGCCATGTCCTCCACCCCGACCATCACCGAGATCGAAGTCATTCCCGTCGCCGGCCGCGACGGCATGCTCATGAACCTCAGCGGCGCGCATGCGCCCTACTTCACGCGCAACATCGTGCTCATCCACGACAGCACGGGCCACACCGGTGTGGGCGAGGTGCCTGGCGGCGAAGGCATACGCCAGGCGCTGGAGGACAGCAAGGCGCTGCTCATCGGCCAGTCCGTGGGCAACCACCTCAAGCTGCTGCAAAACGTGCAGCAGGCCCTGGCCGGCCGCGACACAGGCGGGCGCGGCCTGCAGACCTTCGATCTGCGCATTGCCGTGCATGCCGTCACCGCCGTGGAGTCGGCCCTGCTGGACCTGCTGGGCCAGCACCTGGGCGTGCCCGTGGCGGCCCTGCTGGGCGAAGGCCAGCAGCGCGACCGCGTGGAGATGCTGGGCTACCTGTTCTTCACCGGCCCCACCGACAGGACCGACCTGCCCTACGTCCAGCCCGGCGAAGACCAAAGCGGCAGCGACGACTGGACGCAGGTGCGCCACATGACCGCCATGGACCCGGCCGCCATCGTGCGCCAGGCCGAGGCGGCGCATGCGCGCTACGGCTTCAACGACTTCAAGCTCAAGGGCGGCGTGCTGGCCGGCGAGCAGGAGGTGGAGGCCGTCACCGCGCTGGCCAGGCGCTTTCCGCAGGCGCGCGTCACGCTGGACCCCAACGGCGGCTGGCTGCTCAAGGACGCCATCCGCCTCATGCGCGACATGCACGGCGTGCTCGCCTATGCCGAAGACCCCTGCGGCGCCGAGAACGGCTTCTCGGGCCGCGAAGTCATGGCCGAATTCCGCCGCGCCACCGGCCTGCCCACGGCCACCAACATGATCGCCACCGACTGGCGCCAGATGGTGCATGCGCTGTCGCTGCAGTCCGTGGACATCCCCCTGGCCGACCCGCATTTCTGGACCATGGCCGGCTCCGTGCGCGTGGGCCAGACCTGCCGCGACTGGGGCCTGACCTGGGGCTCGCACTCCAACAACCACTTCGACATCTCGCTGGCCATGTTCACCCACGTGGCCGCCGCCGTGCCCGGCAAGGTCACGGCCATCGACACGCACTGGATCTGGCAGGACGGCCAGTACCTCACCCAGAACCCGCTGCAGATCAAGGGCGGCTTCGTCGAGGTGCCCAAGACCCCGGGCCTGGGCGTCACCGTGGACCGCGCCGCGCTGCAGCGCGCCAACGCCCTGTACCTGGAGCACGGCCTGGGAGCGCGCAATGACGCAATGGCCATGCAGTACCTGATTCCCGGCTGGACCTTCGACAACAAGCGCCCCTGCATGGTCCGCTGACCCCTTCCTTCCGTTACCCCTTTCCCGGAGCACCTCATGTCCCGCTACGACAACCTCATCAACGGCCAATGGAAGGCCGCCGACGGCTACAGCGCCAACACCAACCCCAGCGACCTGTCCGATGTGATCGGCGAGTACGCCCAGGGCAATGCCGCCGATGTGCAAGCCGCCATCGCCGCGGCGGCCGCGGCCTTTCCCGCCTGGAGCACCTCGGGCATCCAGGCCCGCCACGACGCCCTGGACAAGATCGGCAACGAAATCCTGGCCCGCAAGGAAGAGCTGGGCGACCTGCTGGCGCGCGAGGAAGGCAAGACCCGCCCCGAAGCCATTGGCGAAGTCGGCCGTGCAGGCCAGATCTTCAAGTTCTTCGCGGGTGAATGCCTGCGCCTGGCCGGCGAAACCCTGCCCTCCGTGCGCCCCGGCATCGGCGTGGAAATCACGCGCGAGCCCGTCGGCGTGGTGGGCCTGATCACGCCGTGGAACTTCCCCATCGCCATTCCCGCCTGGAAGATCGCCCCGGCCCTGGCCTTCGGCAACTGCGTGGTCCTGAAGCCCGCCGACCTCGTGCCCGGCAGCGCCTGGGCGCTGGCCGACATCATTCACCGCTCGGGCATTCCGGCCGGTGTCTTCAACCTCGTCATGGGCCCGGGCCGTGTCATCGGTGATGCCCTGGTGCGCCATAGCGACGTGGCCGCCATCAGCTTCACCGGCTCCGTCGGCGTGGGCCGCGGCATTGCCCGCGCCTGCGTGGAAAGCGGCAAGAAGGTGCAGCTGGAGATGGGCGGCAAGAACCCGCAGATCGTGCTGGACGACGCCGACCTCACCCAGGCCGTGGAGCTGTCCGCGCAAAGCGGCTTCTACTCCACGGGCCAGCGCTGCACGGCATCGAGCCGCCTCATCGTCACCGACAGGATCTACCCCGCCTTCATCGAGGCCCTGCAGGCCCGCATGGCCAGGATCAAGGTGGGCGACGCCCGCGCCGCAGGCACCGACATGGGCCCCGTGGTCAGCCAGGCCCAGCTGGAGCAGGACCTGAGCTACGTGGAAATCGCCAAGGCCGAAGGCGCCGTGCTGGCTGCCGGCGGCTCAGCCGCCGCCTGCCACACCGGCAGCGGCAACAAGGGCTACTACATGGCGCCCACCCTGTTCGTGGACACCCAGGCCGCCATGCGCATCAACCGCGAGGAAGTCTTCGGCCCCGTGGCCAGCGTCATCCGCGTCAAGGACTACGAGGAAGCCCTGGCCGTGGCCAACGACACGCCCTTCGGCCTGGCCGCAGGCATTGCCACCACCAGCCTCAAGCACGCCACCCACTTCAAGCGCCACAGCCAGGCCGGCATGGTCATGGTCAACCTGCCCACGGCCGGCGTGGACTACCACGTGCCCTTCGGCGGCCGCAAAGGCAGCAGCTACGGCCCGCGCGAACAGGGCCGCTATGCGCAGGAGTTCTATACGACGGTGAAGACCGCCTACACGCTGGCCTGAGGCAGGCCCCAAAGCAGCCGCCAGGACCTGGCGACTGCTTTCATCCCTGACGCCATCCGCAACAAAACGATGCGGATGGCGTTTTTTCATTCGTCGTTGCGCCCACAGTCAAATCCCGTGCGCGAAAGTGCGAACCGCCCCTTCCATTGCACCAGGGCCTTGCATAGCATCTTCCTCAACGTGAGAGCCGGCTTCAGCCGGCCGGCGTCCATACCGGAGGGAGACCATGGCAACAACTGCAAGAATTTCCGGCCCCGTGGGGCGGGCGGCAATGAATCATCCCAAAGACGTGTTCACTGTCCAGCAATTGCTCAACGGACATATGCAGCGCGATCCCTGCCGCAAACTGCTGCGCGAGGACGGCAGATGGTCCAGGGCACTGGAGCGCTCAATCGCCACCTTCCAGCAACTGTCCGGCTCGCCCGTCATGACCCAGGGCCGGATTGCACCCGCGACCCGCATGTTCGAACTGCTGGCCCAGCCTCCGGCAATCTTTGGCTACGAACGGCGCATGGCGCAATTCATGGGGCCGGAGCCGATGATCGAGGAGCCTACGATCGAGGTGTTCATTTACGACGCACTTCTCACCAGGCCGGGATCACAGTGGGGACATGCTGCAATCGATATTGATGGGAAGACCTACAGTCAGGCTCCAACAAGATATGCTGTACTGGAGCGCGAGCAATATCTTTCATCGAATTTGGCAACCGTCAAAAGAGATGTCACTGGCTTGGTGCTGAGAGTGTCTCGCGAGGAAAAGACGAAAATCAAAGCAGAACTTGAAAAGCGGGTTGCTGCTCAAAAACCGTACAGCCTTACCGAAAATAGTTGCTCAACCAATGTTGCAGAGGTATTGGAGTCAGTTGGGATTCTGGCACACGACCCGCGGTTTCAAATGTCGCCATCTACTTCGCGCTTGGTTTCACCAAAGGAGTTATTGATCATAATCTCAAGATCCAATAGAATTTTGAGAAGAATCAATTACCAGAAGAATCCATGAAATCAAGAGCTTTCGCAGCATATGCAACAGCCTTCATTGCCACCATAATGAGCGCATGCAGCAACTCCGACGAATATATGCCCGCAGGGCAATGGGAAGCAACAGAAGATTTGTATGTCTACACTACAAATGACCATCCGTTGAAAATTGCATTCGTTATAGAAAAAGGTGAGATTTGCGCTGTAAGTAAAAAACCCGTTATCAGAAAAGACTTGGGCTATTTACAGGTCTCATGCGCAAAGGGGAGTGGATGGGAGATAACAGGAAAATTCAAGAAATTGAGTGAATAAAATTATATACCTGAGCAGCCATCAAAAAATATAGCGGTCACTCAAAAATCAGACAAAAGTGCATGAAGTCAGTTCGAAATTGAATAGTCAAAACAATAGAACCAACCTTAGGGAGACTATTTAATGAGAATAATCACCAACACTACCAGAATCATCTCCGCAATAGCATTGACCGCCTGCAGTTATGAGCCAACGGGCCAATGGGAGGCAATGGATACCGTGGATATTTATAAAAACAACAATCATCCATTGATTGTCGCCTTCGTGTTGGAAAAAGGAGAAATATGTGCCATCAGCGAAGACATCATCCTAAGAAAGGATCTTGGATATGCACAGGTCTCCTGCGAGAAGGGCCGGGGATGGGATAAATCAGGAAGGTTCAAGAAACTAACTGACCTGGATTGATTTGCAGAAACCCGGGGCGCAATGCCCCGGCAGGCCTGTCACAAGAAAGCCTGAATCAGCGCTGAAACGCCGCCGCAGCAGCCGCCATTCGCCGCAGATACGCCGGGTCTTCCTGCAGGCAATGCACGTGGTTGACCTCGTCCTCCACCAGCTCCTCCATCCGCTGCGCAGCCCCGCAAATGGCCTGCAGCGCATTGGCCACCACCTCCAGATTGCGATGGCCCTCGGGCCGCTCCAGCCAGGCCAGCGCCAGCTGGCCCAGGGAATACACCTCGCTGCTGCCTTGCAGCGTCAGCCGGCCGATTTCGGTCACGGCATGGCTCAACTGCTGCGGTGTGGGCTGGGTGGGGATTGTGGATGCGGTATTCATGGCGCGACCTCTCTCATGGCAGGCACGCCTGGACGGCGCGCACACTGGATGGAGAAGGCCGAGAGAAAAACGGCGTACATGGTTTCGTGCTCCTTGCTGAGATCGAACCCACCGACCCGTGTTCTTACGCACAGACAGGTGGACGGGATGTTAAGAACACAGAGCAAGCCGTGCGGACGCCCTTGCGGGTAGCCCCATCCCGCCCAAAACCGCATGGACGAGCGGGCGCTATGCCCACTCTTTCCGAGTGATCAGACGTGACAAGGCCTCGCTAACGGGGAGGCAGCGCCGCTTACTCTAAAGGTGTTCTTACGCACCAGCCCCTGAACAGGGGGCTGCCGCAATGATAGAGACTTTCAGGATGGCAAGCGCCCCAAAGCCCCGGGCCGAGCGCAGCGAAGGCCCGCACCAACTCCCCGTATGTCAGCGCCTGCGCCGGGGCGGTTGCGGGGTTGCAGTCCTGCCGAAGGACAGGACTGCTTCGTCACCTGACTCGCCGTGATTGTTTGAACGTAGCGCGCAGCGCGAAGTGAGTTTCACGGCGAACCCCGCAACCGCCACGGCGCAGGTTGCCCCGCAGCGCAGCGAAGGGGTCGCGGACATTCGGGTCGTCTTTCTTTTGCCTCCTTTTCTTTGACGAATCAAAGAAAAGGAGGTCGGCCGCCGGGCCGAGACCCGGCCTCGAAAAACAACCACCCGGCAGGGGCAAAAGATTGCACCTAAGCCAAAAGCAAACAAGGTGGGCGGGAGTCAAGACCATGTGCCAGGCATGCGGACGCCCTCACGGGCAGCCCCATCCCGCCCCAAACCCAAAGACAGCCAGGCCCCCAAAAGCCCCAGCCATCAAACCCCGGTCAAGGATGGCAGCTCCCGCATCACTTCAGCAAATCACTTCAGAAAAACAGCACCCGCACCCAAGGCGCCACCACCACATTCAACGCCCCCGCAATCATCATCACCAACGAAGCAACCACCGCCTGCACATCCCCAAACTGCCGCGCCTTCGCCACCCCGCTGCCATGCGCGGCACCACCCAGAATGGCGCCCGCAGCCAGCTTGCTGCGCACGTGCGGCAGCAGCCGCAGGATGGTCTCGCCCATGAGCATGCCGCTGACGCCCGTGAGCAGCACGAACAGCGCGGCCAGGTCGGTGGGCCCGCCCAGCACGCGCTCGGCCTCGATGGCGAAGGGGGTGGTCACCGAGCGCACGGCCAGGCCCTTTTGCAGGTCCACGGGCAGTCCGAAGGCCTGTGCGAACCAGATGGTGGTGGCAATGGACACGCCACTGGCCACGAGCACGCCGGTGGCGATCGACATCCAGTGCTTGCGCAGCAGGTGGCGGTTTTCGTGCAGGGGCAGCGCAAAGGCCACCGTGGTGGGGCCCAGCAGCCAGACCAGCCAGTGCGTCTGGGCGATGTACTGCGGGTAGCGCACATGGGTCAGCAGCGCCAGCGCGATCAGCACCATGGGCGTGGCGACGATGGGCATGAGCAGCGGATGCGGATGGCGGCGGTACACGCGCTTGTTGGCCGCATAGCAGGCCAGCGTGGCCAGCAGCGACAGCAGGCCGATGGCCTGGTCGGACATGGCGTTCATTCCTGCTCCCTGTGCAGCCCGGCGCGCGTGGAGCGGCGCCGGGCCAGCCACAGCTCCAGCCGGTAGACGCGGTCCACGGCCAGCGCCGTGGCGGCCATCACGCAGGCCGTGCTGGCCACGATGACGCCCAGGATGCGCAGACCCTGGTGCTGAATCAGCTCGGTGTATTCGGTGACGACCAGCATGGCGGGCACGAAGAACAGCAGCATCTCGGCCAGCAGCCAGTTGGTGCCGCCCTGCAGCCAGCGCGCCTTGACCAGCCCGCTGAACAGGCCCGTGGCCAGCAGCGCGAAGCCGATCAGCCCGGCCGGCATGCCCCAGCCGAAATGGGCGCGCACGGCCTCCATGGCCACCCACAGCGCACTGAGCAGCCCCACCTGCAGCACGCCGCGCAGCAGCGGCCAGCAGCGGTGCAGCAGACCCTGAAACACCTGCGGCCGCAGGACGGGCGTGGCGGAAATCTTTGACATGGGGCAATCCTAGGGTTTGCACTCAGATTCGTAAAATGAATAATCTCCATTTTTCCCATGCACAAAAGGAATCCTCATGGACCTGCGCGCGCTGCGCTACTTTGTCGAGGTGGTGCGCTGCAACAGCTTCACGCGTGCGGCCGAGGCGCTGCATGTGACCCAGCCCACCATCAGCAAGATGGTGCGGGCGCTGGAGGAGGAGCTGGGCGGCCCGCTGCTGCTGCGCGAGGGGCGCGGTGTGCAACTGACCGACGCGGGCCAGGTGGTCCATGCGCGCGGCCTGCAGGTGCTGGAGCAGTCACGCCAGCTGCTGCAGGAGGTGGCCGAGGTGGACGGCATTGCGCGCGGCAGCCTGAGCGTGGGCATCATGCCCACGGCCGGGCACTACATGGCGCCCGTGATCGCGCGCTTTCAGCAACTGCATCCGGGCGTGGAACTGCATGTGCAGGAGCAGGGCGCACGCGCCCAGCGCCAGCTGCTGCTGGACGGCAAGCTGGACATGGCGCTGGGCCTGCACGGCGCGGGCGAGGCGAGTGGTGACCTGGCCGGAGAGGGCCTGGAGTACTGCACCATCGCCCACCAGAAGACACGCGTGGCCTTTGCCGCGCACGAGGTGCCCGACCCGGACGCACCCGTGCACTGGAGCGAGCTGGCCCGGCGGCCCTTTGTGTTCTACACCTCGGACTTCGCCCTGCACCAGGCCGTGCTGGAGCATTGCGCGGCGGCAGGCTTCAGCCCACAGGTGCGGCTGCAGACGCGCTACTGGGACTTCATCGGCGACCTGGTGGCAGAAGGCGTGGGCGTGGCCGTGATGTTCGAGCACGTGATCGCGCGGTTCGACCCCCGGCGCGTGTCCAGCCGCCCGCTGGTGGGGCCTGAACTGCACTGGGACGTGGTGCAGCTGTGGCGCAGCGGCTATCTGTCACGCGCGGCGAGGGCCTGGCTGGAGTGCGTGCGTGCGGTCTATCCCGACGACAATCGCTGAGTCCATGCAACCCAGAAAACGCCCTCCCTCGCGCTCCTTTGCGGGCCCATCCCGGCGCCTGCAGACCGCCTTCGCCGACCGGCCCGACACCGGCCCCTCACGCCTGCTGTGCTTCAACAAGCCCTACGGTGTACTCAGCCAGTTCACCCCCGAGGGCCGCTGGCGTGGCCTCAAGGAATACATCGACGTGCCGGGCGTGCATGCGGCAGGCCGGCTCGACGCCGACAGCGAAGGACTGCTGCTGCTGACCAATGACGGCCCGCTGCAGGCGCGCATCGCCGATCCGCGCTTCAAGATGGAGAAGACCTACTGGGTACAGGTCGAGGGACTGCCCGACGAGGCCGCGCTGCAGGCCCTGCGCCAGGGCGTGCAGCTCAACGACGGCATGACGCTGCCCGCGCAGGCCCGCCGGCTGGAGCCGCCGCCCGTGCTGTGGCAGCGCGACCCGCCCATCCGCGTGCGCCAGAACATTCCCGATTGCTGGATCGAGCTGGTCATCCGCGAAGGCCGCAACCGCCAGGTGCGCCGCATGACGGCGGCCATTGGCCACCCCACGCTGCGGCTGGTGCGCGCGGCCATCGGGCCCTACACGCTGGACGGCCTGGAGCCCGGCCAGTGGAAGGATGTGGAGCCCGCCTAGGGCTCCGGATTGTCGGTAGGTGCCACAGCCTTCCAGCGCTGCAGGCCGAGCCACGGATGAAAGCGCCGCGCCTCGCCCACCTCCACGCGCTCCACACTGCCGGCCAGCAGCGGCCACAGGCGCTGCAATACGCGG
>NZ_JTKZ01000208.1:0-9358 GCF_000799035.1 Delftia sp. ZNC0008 | reverse complement strand
ATCTCGGGCAGGAGGCGGCCATGCGTCTGGCGGGGAGCTGGTGGAGGCAAGCCTGTGTCCGGGTTGCCGGTCAATCTAGGCAGCTGCGGCGTGCTTGTCTCTAGGAATAGTCTGTTTCTGCGGCCCAAGAGGAGGAATGGGGCGGAAATGGGGCTGGCGTGGGGCTGTGGCGCAACGGAATGCGGCCGCCCGCATGCCCCACAATCCCCGCCAAAGGAGTGCACGGGCAATGGACAGATGGCAGGCCATGCGGGTGTTTTGCGGCGTAGTGGATGCGCAGGGCTTCACGGCGGCGCAGGACAGGCTGGGCATGACGCATTCGACCGCCTCGCGCCATGTCAAATGGCTGGAGTCGGAACTGGGCACGCAGCTGCTGCAGCGCAATTCGCGCGGGCTGAGCCTGACCGAGGCGGGGCGCAGCTACTACCTCAGCTGCGTGCAGTTGCTGGAGCAGCTCGATGCGGCCGAGGCCGCGCTGGCCGTGCGCCGCGCACGCGTGGCGGGCGTGCTGCGCATCACGCTGCCGCTGGCCGTGGGCGCCATCGAGCTGGGCGACTGGCTGCCCGAGTTCGAGCAGCAATTCCCGGATCTGGAGCTGCAACTGCTGTGCACCGACCGGCTGGTGGACCTGGTGGCCGAGGGCGTGGATGCAGCCGTGCGCATCAGCCGGCAATTGCCGGACAGTGGACTGCAGGCGCGGCTGCTCACGCATTCGCCTCTGGTGCTGGTGGCTTCGCCCGCCTATCTGATGCGCCACGGGGTGGTGCAGGTGCCAGAGCAACTGGCCGCGCACCGCGCCCTGGCCTTTGCTGCGGGTCCGGCCCAGCTGCGCTGGAGCGTGGTGTCCGGGCAGGGCGCTGTCACTGAGGTCCAGCCGCTAGCGGCATTGCGCACCGATTCGGTGGCCACCATCTTCGAGGCCGCACGCGCGGGGCGGGGCATTGCGGCGCTGACCTGGCATACCGTGCGCTCGGCCATCGAGCGCGGCCAGCTGGTGCGGGTGCTGCCCTGTTTTCATCTGGGGCAGTACAGCTACCACGCGCTGTATCCGCGCACGCGGCATCTGCGCCCGGCCGTGCGTGCCTTCGTGGATTTCATGGCACGGCGCTATCGGCAGGGGCCGGGGGACTGAGCATGGTGTTCTGGAGCCGGCCGCTCGATGCGCAGGAACAGGCCTTTGTGCGCACGCACTTCGGCGCCTCGCTGGATGCGCTGCTGCCGCGCATGCGCCTTTATCTGCGCCGCCTGGGCGACACGCGCAGGGCGCTGTCCATGAATGGCGGGCGCATCTTCATGCCGCGTGCCTTTTTCATGCAGTCCGATCCGCGCCAGCCGCTGCGCCTGTCGCATCCGCAGATCGCAGGCATCTTTGCCCATGAGCTGCTGCACCAGTGGCAGCGCCTGCAGGGCATGCCCGTCACGCGGCAGGCCGCCTAGCTGCAGTTCAAGGCGCTGTGCACGCGCGGCGATCCGTATGCCTATGAGCGCTGCGATGATCCCCGGCGCATGCTGCAGCGCTTTGTCCATGCCCAGGTGGAGCAGCAGGGCCAGATGTGGGAGGACCATGTGCGTGCCTGCGTGGCGGGGCAGGGCGATGCGGCGGGCGCCCTGATCGCGGCCCACGTGCGGGGCACGTGAGTCAGCTGGGCTGGATGCTCAGTGCTTCGATCAGGTCATGGGCCGACACATCGCGCGCCGCGCCAAAGCCCGCCACGTGCCGGGCGATGGATGGCGTGATGCAGACAAAGCGGAAGTCGCCCAGATCGGTCATGAACGCGGCTTCGGGGAAGCGCAGCACATAGCTGTCGCGCGCGCCATCGGCCAGCACGCTGCCGGGCGGAGGTGTGCTGGCCACGCCTTCAATGGCCACGCGCTCCAGTGCATGCACGCCCTCGCCGTCCACTTCGGCCGCGCACACCAGCAGGCTGACGGCCGGGTGCAGCTCCATGGCCCGCGTGTGCGCTGCCAGCGCGCTGACGTGCAGCACAAAGCAGCCAAACTGCGCATTCCAGGCCCAGGGCACCATGGACAGACGGGGAGCGGGCAGTGCATCGCCAGCCCCGGGGGCAGGGGAGTCGGCGGGCTGGGTGGCCAGGGCCGCGCTGCGGCGGCGGGCCAGCAGATCGCGCAGCGACAGCTGCAGGCGGGACAGGTGGGGCATGTCGGGCGTGGAGGGCATGGCGCCATCGTACCCGTGGCGTACTTGTGGCGTGTCCGTGGCGTGTCCGTGGCGTGCCCGTGGCCGGCTTGCGAAAGCACAAGGCGAGTTGCGGTGGCATCGGTATGCCATGGGCGCTCAAGCGTCACTTTGGCGACGATTCCCTGGGGCCTTCCCCAATGCCGGGAACCGGGTGTGCGCCTAGCCTCGCTGGCAAGGCGGATTGCCGCCGTCCGATCCACTCACCGACCATTCAACGCCCATCCGTCCATGTCGACCCTGCCCGCGCACCACGCCTTCTGGCCCAGCCGTCTGCCCCATTCCATCACCGTGCCCGCCACCAGCGTATGGGAGAACCTGGCCGTCAACGCGCGCCGCTATCCCGACAAGCCAGCCATCCGCTACTTCGGCAGCTCCATCAGCTACCGCGAGCTGTGCGAGGGCACGGAGCGCATGGCGGCCTACCTGCACAGCCTGGGCGTGCAGCGCGGCGACCGCGTGATCCTGCTGATGCAGAACACGCCTCAGCTCATCCTGGCGCACTACGCCATCTTCCGCGCCAATGCCGTGGTGGTGCCGGTCAATCCCATGAACATGGCCGAGGAGCTCAAGCACTACATCACCGACGCCGACGCCAAGGTCGCCATCACCACGGCCGACCTGGCCCCCGAACTGGCCAAGGCCAGCAATGCGCTGGCGCCCGGCCAGCGGCTGGAGCACCTGGTCGTCACCCAGTTCACGGACGCCTTCGATGCCGGGGTGCAGGGCGACGATGCGCCGCCTGCGCAGTGGCACGACTGGCTGCTCACCCGGCGCGAGCCGGCTGTGCTGGAGGGCGGCGGCGTCCACACCTGGCAGCAGGCCCTGGCCTGTACCGACGCCGCGCCGCCCCATGTGGTGGGCCGCGACGACATGGCCGTGCTGCCCTACACCAGCGGCACCACGGGCCATCCCAAGGGCTGCATGCACCCGCACCGCTCCATCAACCACAACGCCGTGGCGGGCAGCTACTGGGGCAGCGGCACCAGCGAGGCGGTCGTGCTGGCGGTGGTGCCCATGTTCCACATCACGGGCATGGTGTCGGTGCTGCACACGGCCATCTTCATGGGTGCCACCGTGGTGGTCATGCCGCGCTGGGACCGCGAGCTGGCCGGGCGGCTGATCTCGCGCTACCAGGTCACCAGCTGGACCAACATCCCCACCATGGTCATCGACCTGCTGGGCAGCCCCAACTTCGCGCAGTTCGACCTCACCAGCCTCAAGTACATCGGCGGCGGCGGCGCGGCCATGCCCCAGGCCGTGGCCCAGCGCCTGCTGGAGCAATACGGCCTGCGCTTTTGCGAGGGCTACGGCCTGACCGAGACCGCTGCGCCCACGCACAGCAACCCGTCCGAGCACCCCAAGCAGCAGTGCCTGGGCATTCCCTTCATGAGCACGGAGGCGCGCGTCATCGATCCTGACACCGGTGCCGAAGTGCCCCAGGGCGAGCAGGGCGAGATCGTGGTCCACGGGCCCGAGGTCTTCGACGGCTACTGGAAGCGCCCCGACGCCACGGCCCAGGTCTTCATGGAGGTCGACGGCAAGCGGTTCTTTCGCACCGGCGACCTGGGCCACGTGGATGAGGACGGCTACTACTTCATCACCGACCGCCTCAAGCGCATGATCAACGCCAGCGGCTTCAAGGTCTGGCCGGCCGAGGTCGAGTCGCTGATGTTCCGCCACCCCGCCATCCAGGAAGCCTGCGTGATCTCCACGCGCGACGCCTACCGGGGCGAGTCGGTCAAGGCCGTCGTCGTGCTGCGTGCCGGCAAGGAAGACACCACGGCCGAGGACATCATCCAGTGGTGCCGCGAGAACATGGCCGTCTACAAGGCGCCCAAGGTGGTGGAGTTCGTCAAGGCCCTGCCCAAGAGCGGCAGCGGCAAGGTGATGTGGCGGCAGTTGCAGGAGGCGCAGGCGTAGCCCCGCGGGCAGTTCCCATCCATGGGCAAGTCCCACACGCGCTTGCCCAGGGCGCCGTGGGGCTGTTTGCTGCAGGGGCTCTGCAAAGGCTGCGCGCGCATCTATGATCGCGCGCCAGATACGAACACCGCAGCGCACAGCACATGCATAGATTTCCTGGAACCGCTGCCACGGCCGTGGCAGCTTTTTTTTGGGTTTCCGTTCCCGTCCCCGTTGTCGCGCACGAACTGTGCACCATCGTCGCCGACGCCGACACGGGCCAGTCCCTGGTGCACAGCGGCCCGGCCTGCGCCGAGCGGGTCACGCCGGCGTCCACCTTCAAGATCGCCATCAGCCTGATGGGCTATGACGCCGGCATCCTGCAGGACGAATCCCGGCCCGCGTGGCCGTACCAGCCGGAATATCCGGACTGGGGCGGCGATGCCTGGCGGCGCGATATCACGCCCCAGGCGTGGATGAAGGACTCGGTGTTCTGGTACTCGCAGCAGGTGGTGATGCGTCTGGGCCAGCAGCGCTTTGACGCCTACGTGAAGGCCTTCCGCTATGGCAACGAGGATGTCTCTGCCGTGCCAGTGGCCGACCCGGGCCACAACGGCGTGTGGGTGGTGTCTTCGCTGCGCATCTCGGCGGTCGAGCAGGTGGCCTTCATGCGCAGGATCGTGCGCCGGGAACTGCCCGTGAACAGTCAGGCCATCGACATGACCGCGCGCATCACCCGGCATCCCGTGCCTGTGGACGGCTGGACCGTGCATGGCAAGACGGGCACGGGCTCGCCGGGCAGCGACAACCGCTACGACGCCAGCCGGGCCTATGGCTGGTACGTGGGCTGGGCCACCAAGGACCATCGCAGGCTGGTGTTCGCCACGCTGATCCAGGACGAGCAGGCGCAAAAGCCCAATGCCGGCCTGCGCGCCCGCGATGCCCTGCTGCAGCGACTGCCTGCCGTGGACCGCTGACAATGCACGGGCCGTTCCTTTTCCGTACACCTTCCGCACACGAGCGACAGACCGACACCCGATGAAGACCATTGACGAAATGCTGAACCTGGACCTGCTCACCCCCGAGCAGCACGTTGAGATCAGCGACTGGATCGCCCGCGCGAACTCCCCCGAGGAAATACTGCAGATGCCGGCCCCCCTGTGGCAGGCCGTGGAGCGGGCCAGCGAGGCCATGGGCGTCAATGCCGATCTTCTGCGGCCGCCCGCGCTGGATGCGGGCGGCGCGGTCTTCGGATAAAGCGTGCTACGCCTCGTTCCGGACCCCTTTCCCGGCTTTCGCGGGCACATCAAAGTGCATAGCACGCTCTAGGGCGGGCGCCGCAGTTCACCATCCCATCATCGACCGGTGCGCGCCAATGCCGGCCATGGCGCCATCGCTCACCGCCATGGCCACGTTGCCGGCCGCGCGGGCCGCGTCGCCACAGGCGAACACGTTGGGGACGCTGGTGGCCTGGCCTTCCGCGACCTTGATGAAGGGACCCATGGGGCCTTCTTCCAGGGCGCAGCCCAGCTGTTCGGCCACGGGGCTGGCGATGCGGGTGCGCGGCTGGGTGAACAGGCCATCCATGACCAGGCGGCGGCCGTCCTGCAGCAGCACGTCGGCCCGGCCTTCCAGGCGGGCGATGGGGGTGGCCTCCACCTGCGTGCCGCGGCGTGCGAAGGCGGCCAGCTCATCGGCACTTGGCGCGTAGGCGCCGTTGAGCAGCAGGGTGGTCTGGCCCCAGTCGGGCAGCATGACGGCGTGGTGGTGGGCCAGTGCCGAGCTGGCGATGATGCCGATGCGGCCCGCATTCATCTCGTAGCCGTGGCAGTACGGGCAATGGAAGACGCTGCGGCCCCAGCGCTCGGCCAGTCCCGGCACGGGCGGCAGGCTGTCATGCACGCCCAGCGCCAGGACGAGGCGGGCAGCGCTGATGGCGGTGCCCGCTGCATGGAACTCCAGCCGGCCATCAGGCGCCACGCGGGCGTCCTCGGCCGTGCCGTCCAGCCACTGCACGGTGGGGTAGGCCATCAGCTGCTGCCGGGCCTGGGCGGCGATCTGGGCGGGGGCGACGCCATCCTGGGTGAGAAAGCCGTGCGATGTTTCGCCGGCCTGGTCCACGAAGCGGTTGCGCCGCAGCCCGGCATCGACCACCAGCACCTGGCGGCGCGCACGCGCCAGTTGCAGGGCGGCGGACAGGCCGGCATAGCTGCCGCCGATGACGGCGAAATCAATGTGTTTCATGCTGGTGCTCCTGCAGTTGGTACCAGCCCTGGCCGCCCGCTGCGCGGTGGCGCGCCAGGCGGGCATGGAAGTCCTGGGACAGGGCAGCCAGCGTCACCGAGCCCAGGCGCGCGAGCAGGGCGGCCTCGGCCTGCTGCACCGCGTTGCTCAGCGCTTCGTTCACGGCCTGGGCGACCAGGCATTCGGGCCGGTCTTCCCTGAAGCCCAGCGACACCAGATCAGGGGCGCCCAAGGCTTCATGCACGTCGCGCAGCGTGGTGCGGTCCAGCTCGCAAGACAGCACCCAGCCCCCGCCATGGCCTTTGGCGGAGGTGACAAGGCCTGCATCGCGCAGGCCCGACATCAGCCGGCGCAGCACGACCGGGTTGGTCTGCAGCGCGGCGGCGAGCATGTCGGAGGTGGCAGGTCCATCGCCCTCGGCCATGTGCAGCAGCACATGCAGGACGTCCGAGAATTGGCTGTTCTGTTTCATGCAACATTATTTGTTGCATGAATGTGGCCTTGTTTCGCGAAGGGATATGGACCTGCCGTCCGGGTGCGCCATCAGGACTCGCCCGTGAACCCGATCTGCTTGACCAGCGAACTCCAGCGCTCGAACTCGGCCTGCTGGTCGGCGGCCATCTCCTGCTGCGTGCTGCCGCGCGCCAGCAGGCCCAGGGCCGCCAGCCCGTCGATCACGGCCTTGTCCTTGAGCGCGGCGGTGATGGCCGCGTTGGCGTTGGCAATGGTGGCGGCCGGGGTCTTGGCGGGCGCGTAGAACCCGAACCATTCCTCCACCGTGACATCGGGAAAGCCCAGCTCGGTGAAGGTGGGCACCTCGGGCAGGAAGGGCGAGCGCTGCCTGCCCGAGGTGGCCAGCACGCGCAGGCGGCCAGCCTTCAGGTACTGCAGGTAGTCGCCGCTGGGGTTCATGGTGGCCGCGATCTGGCCGCCCACCAGGTCGGTGATGCTCGGCACGGTGCCGCGATAGGGCGCGTGCTTGAGCTCCACGCCCGAGCGCAGGCCCAGCAGCGCGCCCAGCAGGTGCGGCATGGAGCCCGCGCCCGGCGAGCCGAAGCTGGCGCGGTCGGGGTTGGCCTTGGCCCAGGCCAGGAAGTCCTTGAGCGTCTTGACCTCGGCCGGCACGGCGGGGCCCACGGCCAGGCCGTGGTAGATCACGGCGCCAATCGATACGGGCGTTGCGTCTTCGGGCCTGTAGGTCAGCTTGGGGTAGATGTGGGGATAGACCGAGAAGGCCGATACGGGGGCCAGTGCCAGCACGGAACCGTTGGGCGGGGAGTTCTTCAAGGCCTCCACCGCGATGCGGCCTCCGGCGCCGGGCTTGTTCTCCACAAAGCCCGGGCCCTTGCTGTAGGGCGTGCCGCCCAGCCGCTCGGCCACGCGGCGGGCCACGCTGTCGCCCGAGCTGCCGGCCGGAAAGCCGTACATGATCTTGACCTGGTCCAGTGCCTGGGCCAGGGCTTGCAGCGGTGACAGCGAGCCCAGGGCGGCGGCGCTGCCCAGGGCCTGGACGAAATGACGGCGATGCATCTGCATGGGATGTCTCCTGGTGAATATGGGAAAGGCAGGCGGATGGAAGCGGCTCAGAACATGTGGCGGATGCCCACGTTGATGCCGGTCTGCGAGCGTCCCGGCGCGGTGTTGCTGCCCGGCGCGCCGCCGCTGACCGAGACGGTCGCCAGGCGGTCGTTGCGGATGTGGCCGAGCTGCGTGTAGACGGCCGTGCGCTTGGACAGGTTGTAGATGGCGCGTGCCACCAGCAGGTCGGAGTCGTAGCCCGAGACGCCGCGGTAGCGCAGCGTGAGCCACTGGGTTTCGAGCACCAGGGCCTCGGTGACCGGGTAGGAGGCGCCCACGTACCACAGGTTGCTGCGTGGCTTGACGGCGTCGCCGTCGTTGTCGCGGCGCAGCAGGCCGCCCCCGATCTTCACGCCGGCCAGCTTGAAGTAGCCGCCCAGGTGCAGGCGCTCGTCATGCTTGGCGCTGGAGTTCATGCCGCCGAACACCGGGTCGGTGGACGAGGCCGGCGTGCGGCCGTTTTGCTGCTCGTAGCCCAGCGCCACGCCCCAGGCCGGTGTGTCGTACTTGGCGTACAGCGACCATTGGCGGCAGGCCTGCGTGTCCGATCCGCTCTCGCCCGGGCAGTTGGTGCCTGCCGGGCTGGGGCCGGCATTGACGGTGTCACGCCCGAAGCTGTAGCCCGCGCCCAGTGCCAGCCCGCCGAAGTTGCCGCGCCAGGTCAGCATGTTGTCGGCGCGCGAGTTGGGAATGTAGGCGTCCAGCGAGCCCATGGCGAAGACGGCCGGGCCGATGATGTCCGAGTCCAGCAGCGACCAGAACAGCATGGAGTTCTGGCGGCCCATGGTCAGGCTGCCCCAGTTGCCGCCCAGGCCCACCCAGCTTTGGCGGCCAAAGCCGCGCCCGCCCTGGTTGAAGGTGCCCTGGTCGGGCGCAAAGCCCGACTCCAGCGTGTAGATGGCCTTGAGGCCGCCGCCCAGGTCCTCGCTGCCGCGCAGGCCCCAGCGCGAGGGCACCATGCTGGTGGTCGATGGCATGCGGCTGAGACCGCCGCCCGCCGCCACATTGTTCAGGTGCTCCACGCCCACATCGACGATGCCGTAGAGCGTGACGCTGGAGGTGCCTTGCGCGAAGGCGCCGAAGCTGGCGCCGGAGCCGGCCAGGGCCAGCACGGCGGTGGCCGCCAGGGTCCGCGGGGATGGGGTGGTTTTCATGGTGATGTCTCCTCTGGTTTGAAAAATCGTTGCCGTCTTGGCGTGGGTGTCCGCGCGCCTTTTCTCAGGCGCAGCGGGGCCCGGCCCCGCCGGGGGCGGGACTGCGGACAAGGGGTGGATGGGGGCGGAGGGGGCGTGCCGTTCAGGTGACCTTTCAGGTGACCGTTCAGGCGCCGCCCGCCTTCAGTGCATGGTCAGCGGCAACTGAAGCTGGCAGCGCTTTCCATGTCGCCGCTGCCGTTGTAGCGGGCGGCCAGCGGATGGGGGCACAGCGGCCGGGTGC
>NZ_JTKZ01000471.1:0-4907 GCF_000799035.1 Delftia sp. ZNC0008 | reverse complement strand
GGGCGTGACCATGATGATGTCGGGCCGGAAATCCTGGATCAGCTGCACCTGCTTTTCGGTCTGCCCCCCCGACATGGGCACCACCGTGCAGCCCGCGCGCTCGGCACCGTAGTGCGCGCCCAGGCCGCCCGTGAACAGGCCGTAGCCGTAGGCCACATGCACCATGTCGCCGGGCCGCCCGCCCGCCGCGCGGATGGAGCGCGCCACCAGGTTCGCCCAGTTGTCGATGTCATTCAACGTGTAGCCCACCACGGTGGGCTTGCCCGTGGTCCCCGAGGAGGCATGCACGCGCGCCACCTTCTGGCGCGGCACGGCGAACATGCCGAACGGGTAGTTCTCGCGCAGGTCCTTCTTGGTGGTGAAGGGAAAGCGGGCCAGGTCGGACAGCGTGCGCAGATCGGAGGGGTGCACGCCCTTCTCGTCGAACGCGCGGCGGTAATGCGGCACATGGTCGTAGGCATGCTGCAGCGACCAGCGCAGGCGCAGCAGCTGCAGCGAGGCGATCTCGTCGCGGCTGGCGGTTTCGATGGGATCGAGTTCGCCGGGGGCGGGGCGCTGGACAGGCATGGCTGGGTCTTTTCAGACGGGCTGGTTCAGGCCGGGCACGGTAGGCCGGCCCTTGAAGCTGTGCGAGCGGCCACGGAACAGCGCGATCACTTCCTGGCGCTGGTTGGTGACCTGCACGTCATAGACGCCGGTGCGGCCTGCACGCGAGACTTCGCGGGCCTGCGCGGTGAGCACGTCGCCGGGCCGGCCGGGCGCGACGAAGTCCACGCTCAGGCCCGAGGCCACCGTCATCTCGTTGCGCGCATTGCAGGCATAGGCAAAGGCCGTGTCGGCCAGCGCCGTGATGAAGCCGCCGTGGCAGATGTCGAAGCCATTGAGCATGTCGTCGCGCACGGCCATCTCCATGCGCGCCCTGCCGGGCGCGATCTCGGTGGTGCGCAGGCCCAGTCCTTGCGCGGCGCGGTCGCGCGCCAGCATGCCGTCGCGCACCTGCTCGGCCAGTCGCTGGGCGGCCTCGCCCGGGGTGTGGTTGTCTTGCATGGCGGGCTCCTCAGCGGTCCGAGAACACGGCAGCCCGCTTGCCCAGGAAGGCGGCCACGCCCTCCTGGTAGTCGTGGGCTGCGCCCAGCTGGCCCTGCTGGCGCGCCTCGCGCGTGAGCGCATGTTCGTAGTCCAGCAGTTGGGCCGAGTCCATGGCCTCCCGCGTGCGCGCCAGGGCCCGCACCGGCATGGCGGCCAGGCGCTGCGCCAGGGCCTGGGCCTCGCTGCGCAAATCGGCATCTTCCACGCAGCGCCAGATCAGGCCGATGCGTTCGGCCTCGGCCGCAGGCAGCTTGTCGCCCAGCAGCGCAAGGCCCAGGGCGCGCGCACGGCCCACCAGGCGCGGCAGCAGCCAGGTGCCGCCGCAGTCGGGCACCAGGCCGATCTTGGCAAAGGCCTGGATGAAGCTGGCCGAGCGTGCGGCCAGCACCAGGTCGCAGGCCAGCGCGATATTGGCGCCCGCACCGGCAGCCACGCCGTTGACGGCGGCCACCACGGGCACGGGCATGGACTTGAGACGCAGGCACAGCGGCTGGTAGCGGCGCTCGATCAGGTCGCCCAGGTTCTGGTCGGGCGCGGCCTCGGGGTCGGACAGATCCTGGCCCGCGCAAAAGCCGCGCCCCGCGCCCGTGAGCACCACGCAGCGCACCGAGGCATCGCCGGCAGCCTGTTCCAGGGCCGAAAACAGCTGCTCGTGCAGCTGCGCGTTGAAGCTGTTGAGCGCGTCGGGGCGGTTCAGCACCAGGGTGCGGACGGCGTCTTGCTGCTCAACCAGAACCAGCGATGGGGGCATGGAAGTCTCCGTGGCCTGTCTGCCGTCTTTATGCGGCAGATCAAACATAATTTACCGAATGGTCGGTAAATGTTAGTCGCCAGACCCTTTCCACCACAAGCGCCCAGGCACCGAGGAAACCCTAGGCCCCATGAAAAAAGGCCCTCACGGGCCGATTTGTCGAAGGTTCAGGGCTTGAAGCCCGAGCGCTGCACCACCGGCGTCCACTGGGCGCGGTAGGCCTTGAGCATCTCGGCCGTCTGCGCGCTGCTGCTGGAGACCGGGGTCAGCCGGCTGGCCTCGAATTTCTGGCGCGTGTCGGGTTCCTTCATGATCTCCTGCACCATGCGCGACAGGCGCTCGGCAATGTCGGGCGCCATGCTCTGCGGCGCGAACAAGGTGTTCCAGCCCATGCCCGACAGGTTCAGGCCCGATTCCTTGAGCGTGGGAATGTCCGGCGCCATGGTGCTGCGGCGCTCGCCAGACACGGCCAGCACGCGGATCTTGCCGGCCTCGTGCTGGGGCAGCAGCACGTCGAAGGTGTCGATGGCCAGCGGTACCTGGCCGCCCACCAGGTCGGTCAGCAGCGGGGCCGAGCCCTTGTAGCCCACGGTTTCGGTCCGGACCTTGGCGGCCTCGCCCAGCATCAGCGAGAAGAAGTGCGGCAGGCTGCCCGTGGCCGGCACGCCCACGTTGGCCTGCTGCGGATTGGCACGCAGCCAGGCCAGCAGGTGCGACAGCTGCCTGACGGGCACGGCACTGGCCACGGCCACGCCGAATTCGTAGCGATTGACCTCGCTGACCGGGCGGAAGTCCTTGTCGGGGTCGTAGCCCGAGTCGAGGAACACCAGGGGCGCCACCAGCATCACGGCCGGATTGGCCAGCAGCAGCGCAGGCTGGGAGGCCGGCGCGTTCTTCACATACTGGGCCGACAGGCGGCCGCCCGCGCCGGGCTTGTTCTCCACCACCACGGGCGAGCCCACGCGCGCCTGCAGCTTGTCGGCCACGATGCGCGCCACGCGGTCGGTGGCGCCACCGGGCGGGTAGCCCACGACGATGCGCAGCGGCGCCTTGCCCGGAAACAGTGGCTCGGCCGCCGTGGCACTTCCAGCCAGCCCGCTGGCAGCCCAAACGGCCGAGGCCGGTGCCAGGGCCAGGATCTGGGTCAGGGTTCTTCGCTGCATCGCAAACTCTCTCCTTGCATGGACGGATTCCTGTGCGGAACGCACGCAGCACAATGTAGCGGCCTCAAAAAGCCCGTTGCCGCCGATATTGACCAGGGTTAACCCGGGGCAAGACGCCCTGCGCTGCTCGGGCATCGCGGCAACCTGGCGAAGCCGACTCGGCGACAATCGCCCACCATGAGCTTCGCCCCCCTGACCAACGACACCTTCCTGAGCGCCTGCCGGCGCCAGGCCACCGACTACACGCCGCTGTGGCTGATGCGCCAGGCGGGCCGCTATCTCCCCGAATACAAGGCCACGCGCGCCCGGGCCGGCAGCTTCATGGGCCTGGCCACCAACGTGGACTACGCCACCGAGGTCACGCTGCAGCCACTGGAGCGCTTCCCGCTGGATGCGGCCATCCTGTTCTCCGACATCCTGACCGTGCCCGACGCCATGGGCCTGGGCCTGTCCTTTGCCGAAGGCGAAGGCCCGCGCTTTGCCAAGGTGGTGCGCGACGAGGCCGCCGTGGCCGAGCTGGCCGTGCCCGACATGGACAAGCTGCGCTATGTGTTCGACGCCGTGACCAGCATCCGCCGCGCGCTCGATGGCCGCGTGCCGCTGATCGGTTTCTCGGGTAGTCCCTGGACCCTGGCCTGCTACATGGTCGAGGGCAAGGGCAGCGACGACTACCGCCTGGTCAAGAGCCTGATGTATGCGCGCCCCGACCTGATGCACCGCATCCTGGCCATCAACGCCGACAGCGTGGCCGCCTATCTCAACGCCCAGATCGATGCGGGCGCCCAGGCCGTGATGGTGTTCGACAGCTGGGGCGGCGTGCTGGCCGATGGCGCCTTCCAGGAATTCAGCCTGGCCTACACGAAGCGCGTGCTGGCCGGACTCAAGCGCACGGGCGCCGATGGGCAGGACGTGCCGCGCATCGTCTTCACCAAGGGCGGCGGCATCTGGCTGCCCGACATGAAGGACCTGGACTGCGAGGTGCTGGGCCTGGACTGGACGGCCAACCTGGCCCGCGCCCGCGCCATCGTCGGCGGCGAGGTGGGCGGACCCGGCAAGGCGCTGCAGGGCAACATCGACCCCAATGTGCTGTTCGCGCCGCCCGAGCGCGTGGCCGAGCAGGCGCGCGCCGTGCTCGACAGCTTCGGCGCCCCGCACACCGACAGGACCACCACGGGCCCCACGCACATCTTCAACCTGGGCCACGGCATCAGCCAGTTCACGCCGCCCGAGCATGTGGCTGCCCTGGTCGAGGCCGTCCACGGCCATTCGCGCGCCATGCGCCAGCGCTGAGCGCCCGCCCTGCTCCTCATCACCCGCAGGGCGGGATGCCAGCGCAGCGCCGGCCCCCTGCCGTGACAGCCACCGGCCCGGCTGGGCCGCGCTGTCCACAGTCCGCGCGCCCGGCCGGCGCTTGCTGCACAAGATGGCCACAGACCATCTTATGCACAGAAAAATCTGAGCGAGGTCTTAGGACTCACAGTTGTCACCCGCGCCTGCACGCGGGCGACATATCGATATAAGCCGTTGTTTTTGAAGATTTTTTTGATAGCACCGTTTTCAGAATGCACCACTCGGAAAGGTCCAACAAATGGGGGGATGGCCATAGATCCGAATAATCCCCACAAAGTTATCCACAGAAATTGACGATATACCCAGAAACCCGTAGCCACCGCCCGGGATGTCTGGTGTAGAACGCCGCTTCCCACGCCTCGGACGCTGCCCAAGGCTTATGCTTGGCGGCTTTGTTGCCGCTGCTCGTGCCCTGCGGCACCAGCGTTTTCAGGCCCCGCTTTCTTCCCATGCCCCTTCCCACCCATACCGTCCATGTCGCCGTCCAGACGCCGGCGCACAGCGCCGTGGGTGATCTGCTGAGCTACACCTGCGAGCAGCCGCTGGAGACGCGG
>NZ_JTKZ01000863.1:0-1438 GCF_000799035.1 Delftia sp. ZNC0008 | reverse complement strand
CCGCGTCGCCCACGCCACCACGGCGCCGCGCGCGCACCAGGGGCTGATTGCCAGCGGTGACCAGTTCGTGGGCACGGCGGGCGCCTCTTCCGCGCTGGCGCAGGGCCTGCGTGCTGCAGGGCATGAGGTGCTGGCGGTGGAGATGGAAGGCGCCGCCGTGGCGCAGGCCTGCCTGGACTATGGCGTGCCGTTTGCTGCGATGCGGACTGTTTCCGATCGGGCGGATGACAGTGCGCATGTGGACTTTGCGGAGTTTGTGAGGGTGGTGGCGAGTCGGTATGCGTTGCGGGTGGTTGATGGGTTTTTGCGGCGGCTTGCTGTTTGATTTTTTACCCTGGCGGGGGCGTTTTTTGATCCTGCCGGGGGGGTGTTTTTCGAGGCCGGGTTTCGGCTCGGCGGCCGACCTACTTTCTTGTCTTGCTACAAGAAAGTAGGCAAAGAAAAGCCCCCCGAATGTCCGCGACCCCTTCGCTGCGCTACGGGGCAACCTGCGTCGGGCCACCTGCGGGGTTCGCCGTGAAACTCACTTCGCGCTGCGCGCTACGTTCAGACAATCACGGCGAGTCAGATGACGAAGCAAGCCTGTCCTTCGGCAGGCTTGCAACCCCGCAGGCGGCCCGACGCAGGCGCTGACATACGGGGAGTTTGCTCGGGCCTTCGCTGCGCTCGGCCGGATGTGGCCGCCCTCGCGGCTATGGGCTTTGAGTGGGGTCGCAACCTACGCTTCTGGCTTCGCCTTGCACATAGTCGGCCAGTGACTCAGCGCCGTCGCGGATGGCGCGCAGTGCGTGAGCCATGGCTTGCGGACGTCGCAAGTCTTCTGGGGCATTGAGGCTGGCCAATGCAAGTTGGGCCAGGGCCCATATTTCGTTGGAGCCTTCCTGTACCCATCCATTGGTGTCGGTGATGGTGCGAGCCAGTTGCTCGAAGCTGGCGCGTGTGGGAAGAGCGGTGCGCTGTTCGTTCATGTTTTCGTACTCCTGTGCGAGACGGAAACACCCGACCTGCGTTTTCAAGCGCAGAAAGGGTGGATGGGATGTTGAAAACACGCACACAGACGTGCGGGCAGCCTTGCGGGTAGCCCCATCCCATCCAAAACCGTGTGGACGTGCGGGTGCGATGCCCACTGTCCAAGTGTTCAGACGTGACGAGGCCTCTCTTTCGGGGAGGCTCTGCCGCTGTGTGTTGATGGTGTTTTCAAGCACCAGCCCCGGAACAGGGGGCCACCGAAATCATAGAGGCATTCCACAACCCTGCCTCAAACCCCAGGCCGAGCGAAGCGACGGCCCGCATCCACTCCCCGTATGAACGCGCCTGCGGCGTGGTGGTTGCGGGGTTGCAGTCGTGCCGAAGGACAGGACTGCTTCGTCAACTGACTCGCTGCGGTTGTCTGAGCGGAGTTCACGCAGTGAACGCAGCGAGTTCCGCAGCGAACCCC
>NZ_JTKZ01000694.1:0-9392 GCF_000799035.1 Delftia sp. ZNC0008 | reverse complement strand
CCGCGTAGATGCTGTGGCCCAGGCGGTCCAGCACGGTCATGCGTGCGGCGTGGTCGGGCGCGATCTCGCCATAGGTATCGTCCTCCACCACGTAGAAGCCGAATCGCCGCGCCAGCTGCAGCACCTCGTGGGCGCTGGCCGGCGACAGGCTGTAGCCGGTGGGGTTGTGCAGCACGCTCACGCTGACGTAGAGCTTGGGCGCGCAGCTTTCGCAGTACCGCTGCATCACGGCCAGGTCCGGCCCGTCGGGGCCGCGCGGCACGGGCAGCACGCGCATGCCCAGCGATGCCAGGCGCGCGAACTCCACGGCCCAGCCGGGCTCCTCCACCATCACCGGATCGCCCGGCTGCAGCAGGGCCCGGCTGACCACGTCCAGCCCATGCGTTGCGCCCATGGTGGTGATGATGTGCTGCGGCGCCGCCGCAATGCCCAGGCGCGCCAGGCGCCGCGACAGCGCCTCGCGCAGGCTGATGTCGCCCAGCGGGTCGCCATAGCCCACGCAGGAGTCGTGCAGGGATTTTCCCGAGCAGGCCTTGCGCATGGCAGCGGCCAGAAAGCCTGCCTCCAGCCATTGGGCCGGCAGCACGCCCGCGCCGGGCTGGGGCCTGCCGCCCACGCTCTGGTGGAACATGCCGCGCACCAGCATGGAGGCATTGATGCGCGTGCCCTTGGGCGCGCCGGTGGCCTCGTCCGCAGGCGCGGCGCGGGCCTGTTCGGACTGCAGCAGCGGTGCGTCCTGCACGAAATCGCGCACGAAAAAGCCGCTTTGCGGCCGCGCCTCGACCAGGCCCTGGGCCTGCAGCAGGTCATAGGCGGCCACCACCGTGTGCGTGCTCACGCCCTGCTGGCGCGCGCATTCGCGCACCGAGGGCAGGCGTGCGCCCGCCGGCAGCAGGCGCATGCGGATGCGCTCTCCCAGGCGTTCGGCCAACTGGGTACTCAGGGTCTGCGGCGCCAGCCGCGAAAGGGGAACGGGCATGAGAGGGTCACCAAAACGTCACTGTATCGGGATGGGCGCCGATACAGAACATGCAATTGAGGGTTCAACTGTATTGGTACTGTACAGGTCTTGCACCTATATTGCAGGCATTCGTGCTGCGGAGCAGGCCTGCCGTGCCCTCCTCCCCAACAGCCCCTTGCCGCCTGTATGGAGACCTCCGGGGCCACCGCCTCATGCCACCGTCCGAACTCACCGCCTTGCTGCTGCTCGCCGCTTCCATGAGCTTCAGCCCCGGCCCCAACACCACGCTGTCCACGGCCCTGGCCGCCAACCACGGCCTGCGCCCGGCGCTGCGCTTCGTCCTGGCCGTGCCCGTGGGCTGGTGCTTGCTGCTGGTGCTGAGCACGGCCGGCGTGGGCGCGGCGATCGTGGCGGCACCGCTGCTGCTGTGGCTGGTCAAGGCCGCCGGCATCGGCTACCTGCTGTGGATGGCCTGGCGCCTGAGCCGCAGCGCACAGATGGCGTCACTGCAATCGCAGCAGCAGCTGCAGGTGGGTTTCTGGCAGGGCGTGGGATTGCAATTCGTGAACATCAAGGCCTGGCTGCTGGCCCTGGCCATCGTGGCCGGCTGGCTGGCGGGGCACGACGACCTGAGCGAGCGCCTGTCCGTGGTGCTGCCCGTCATGGCCGCCTATGCCTTCTCCAGCAATCTGCTGTATGCCTGCGTGGGCGCACTGCTGCGCCACTGGCTGGCCCAGGGACGCAGGCTGCTGTGGTTCAACCGTGCCATGGCGGCCATGCTGGCGCTGACGGCGATGTGGATGGTGGCAGCATGAGGGTCTGCCATCCACACCCAGGCAAAGGCCGTACTGGCCTGCCCAGCTATTGAAGGGAGGATGCGCAGACCCTTCACGGCCGCGACAAAATACCCTCATTGCCGGCGCAAGAGCGAAAGCACCATCCGCACTGCGCTCTTCACATGCGGCCGGCCCGTGCCCCACGACGGCATGGCAACCCATACCAGCCCGCCCGCATGGCGGGCACCGCAAAGACCTGGAACTGCTTTTTTTATGACGACCTGGACGCTGGCAGACCGTGCTGCCAAGATGAACCCCTCCGCCATCCGCGAAATCCTCAAGCTCACCGACCGTCCCGGCATCATCAGCATGGCGGGCGGCCTGCCCTCGCCGCTGGCCTTCCCGCTGGACGCGTTCACCCAGGCCTGCCAGACCGTGATGCAGCGCGATGGCGCAGCGGCCCTGCAATACGCCACCAGCGAAGGCTTCGCGCCCCTGCGCCAGGCCGTGGCCGACTTCCTGCCCTGGGAAGTGGACCCCGACCAGGTGCTGATCACCACGGGCTCGCAGCAGGCGCTGGACCTGATCGGCAAGGTCTTCCTGGACCGCGGCAGCCGCATGCTGGTCGAAAAGCCCACCTACCTGGGCGCGCTGCAGGCCTTTGCGCCGCAGGAACCGATTCCCGTGGGCGTGGACAGCGATGACGACGGCATCCTCGTCGAGGACTTCGCCGCCAAGGCCGGCACCGGCGCCGACAAGGCCCGCCTGGCCTACGTGCTGCCCAACTTCCAGAACCCCACCGGCCGCACCATGGCCGAGGCACGCCGCCAGGCCCTGGTGGACAAGGCGCGTGAACTCGACATCCCGCTGATCGAGGACAACCCCTATGGCGACCTGTGGTTTGAGCAGCCCCCTGCCCTGCCGCTGGCCGCGCGCAACCCCGAAGGCGTGATCTACCTGGGCTCGTTTTCCAAGGTGCTGGCCCCTGGCCTGCGCATCGGCTTCCTGGTGGCGCCCAAGTCCGTCTACAACAAGCTGCTGCAGGCCAAGCAGGCGGCCGACCTGCACACGCCCGGCTTCAACCAGCGCGTGGTGTCCGAGGTCATCAAGGACGGATTCCTGGACCGCCACGTGCCCACCATCCGCGCCATGTACAAGCGCCAGCGCGACGCCATGCTGGCCGCGCTGGAACGCGAAATGGCCGGCCTGGACGTGCAGTGGACCCGTCCCGTGGGCGGCATGTTCCTGTGGGTTCGCCTGCCCAAGGGCATGGATGCGCAAAAGCTGCTGCCCGCCGCCGTGGAACGCGGCACGGCCTTCGTGCCCGGCGCGCCGTTCTATGCGGACGAGCCCCAGGCCAACACGCTGCGCCTGTCGTACGTGACCGTGTCGGCCGAGCAGATCGACAAGGGCATCGCGGCCCTGGCTGCCGCCATCCGCTCGCAGCTGTCGGCCTGATACGCACAGCCCCGGCTGTTCCCTGAAAGCCGGCTTTGCGCCGGCTTTCTTCATCCTGCATTGCCCATCGCAACCCTGCCCCTTGCCATGACCTCCACCGCCGCTCCCCGCCAGCGCTCCTTCATGACCGTGGACGTGTTCACGGCACGGCCCTACCTGGGCAATCCGCTGGCCGTCGTGCTCGACGCCACCGGGTTGACCGATGCGCAGATGCAGTCCTTCGCGGCCTGGACCAATCTGTCCGAGACCACCTTCGTGCTGCCGCCCACCGAGGCCGGCCGCGCCGCAGGCGCCGACTACCGCGTGCGCATCTTCACGCCGGGCGGCGAGCTGCCCTTTGCCGGCCATCCCACGCTGGGCAGCTGCCACGCCTGGCTGGCGCAGGGCGGCGTGCCGCAGCAGGCGCAGCGCATCGTGCAGGAATGCGCCAAGGGGCTGATCTCGATTGCGCGCCAGGACGGACGCCTGGCCTTCCAGGCACCGGCCACCGACATCGGCGCCGTGGAGCCGGGCCTGCTGGCCGAGGTGGCTGCCGCGCTGGGCGCGGAGCCCGGCCAGATCCTGCGCGCCGCCTGGCTGGACAACGGCCCGCGCTGGATGGGCGTGCTCTTCGAGCATCCCGACCAGGTGCTGGCGCTGGAGCCCGACCATGCAAGGCTCAAGGCGCTGAACACCAAGGTGGGGGCCTGCGCGCTGTACGAAAGCGCGCAAGATGCACCGGCACTGATCGGCCGCAGCAGCCGCGAGGCACGCGCCTTTGCCACGGGCCAGCGCCCGGCCGGGGCCGATGCGGATGCCGCCCCCAGCCTGGAAGTGCGCGGCTTCGCCAGCCCCGTCGGCGTCACCGAAGACCCCGTCACCGGCAGCCTCAACGCCAGCCTGGCCCTGTGGCTGCGCGGCGAAGGCCTGCTGCGCGCGCCCTACATCGCCAGCCAGGGCTGCTGCGTGGGCCGCGACGGCCGCGTGCATGTCAGCGAGGATGCCCAGGGCGCGCTGTGGATAGGCGGCCATGTGGTGGAGTGCGTAAGCGGCCAGGTGCTGTTGTAGGGCCTGCCGGGCTGCTGGAATCTGTCGCCAAGGCGGCAGCCAGTCGCCCGCAGGACAAACGCCGGCGCCAGCGCTGGCCACAATCCGCGCCATGGGAACCCTCTATCTTGTGCGCCATGGCCAGGCCTCGTTTGGTGCCGAAGACTACGACCAGCTCAGCGAACGCGGCCAGGCGCAATCGCAAAGGCTGGGTGCCTACTGGCGAGAGCGCGGCCTGCGCTTCGACACGGTCTACACGGGCACGCTGCGCCGCCATGCGCAGACGCTGGCCGGCATTGCCGAAGGCCTGGGCAGCCTGCCTGCCGAGCAGCACCGCACCCAGGCGCTTGCGGGCCTCGATGAATACGACAGCGGCGCGCTGCTGCAGGCCATCCACCCAGCGCCCCTGCCCAAGCCCGACACGCCCGAGCTGTACCGCCACCACTTCCGCCTGCTGTGCGATGCCCTGGCCCAGTGGATGGCCGGCACCATCAGCCCCAAGGGCATGCCCAGCTGGGACGACTTCTCCGGCGGCGTGCGCCAGGTGCTGGAGCGTGTGCGGCATGAACATGCCGACGAAAACGTGCTGCTAGTCAGCAGCGGCGGCCCCATCTCCACCGCCGTGGGCCATGTGCTGGGCACCTCGCCGGAGGTCACCATTGCGCTGAACATGCGCATCCGCAACAGCGCCGTGACCGAGTTCACCACCAGCCCCAAGCGCCTGATGCTGCAGACCTTCAACACGCTCAACCACCTGGACACGGACGAGCACCGCAGCTGGATCACGCACGCCTGATCCAGCCCCCGGCCAGGCTGCCACACGGCTATTGCGCCAGGGCATAGCAGCCAGAACACGGGCGATCTGGGCCGGCCTGCGCTTTTGCGCCACACTGGCCGGCCAGGAGACAAAAGACCCATGAACAAACGCCGCTTCACGCGCAGCGCCCTGGCCTGCGCGGCCCTGCTGCTGGCCGCCATCACCAGCCAGGCACAGCCCCTGTCGAACAAGCCCATCCGCATCGTCGTGCCCTTTGGCGCAGGCGGCGTGGCCGACGTCACCTCGCGCGTCGTTGCGCAAAAGCTGGCCTCGCAGTTGGGCCAGCCCGTCATCATCGACAACAAGCCCAGCGCGGGCGGCATCGTCGCAGCCGACACCGTGGCCAAATCCGCACCTGATGGACACACGCTGTTCCTCATGTCCAACGGCAGCGCCGTCACCGTGGGGCTGTTCAACCAACTGCCCTTCGACATGGTCAAGGACTTCACGCCGATATCCACCCTGGGCTACTTCGACATCGGCGTGCTCACCGCCAGCGACTCGCGCTTCAGGAACCTGGGCGAGCTGGTGGCCTGGGCCAAAGCCCACCCCGGCAAGCTCAACATCGGCAGCATCGCCATCGGCAGCACCCAGCACCTGGCGGCCGAACTGTTCAAGACCACGGCCGGCATCGACGCCCAGATCGTGCCCTTCAATGGCACGCCTGCCGTGGTCACGGCCCTGCGGGGCAGGCAGATCGACGCGGCCGTCGAAATCCTCACGCCCATCATGGGCCAGATCAACCCCAAGGCCGTCAACCTGCTGGCCATCACCGGCGACAAGCGCTCGGCCCTGCTGCCCGGCGTGCCCACGGCCCAGGAGTCAGGCATCAAGGGCTTCGTCGCCTCTTCCTGGAACGCCCTGGCCGCCCCCGCCAAGACCCCTCCGGAAATCATCGCCCGCCTGAACAAGGAAATCGCCGCCGCCGTGAACTCCCCCGAAGTCACGCAGAAACTGCGCGAAATGAACGTCCAGGCCCAATCCAGTACGCCCGAGCAGACCGCGCAATTGCTGCAATCGGAAATCAAACGCTGGGGCGACGTGATCGTCCAGGCCAAGATCCCCAAGCAATAAAGCAATAAAGGAATAGGCCGAGCGAAGCAAAGGCCCGAGCAAACTCCCCGTATGTCAGCGCCTGCGTCGTGGCGGTTGCCCCGCAGCGAAGCGAAGGGGTCGCGGACATCCGGGGCGCCTTTGCTTTGCCTACTTTCCTTCGGCCGGCGTACCGGTGGCGAAACAAAGGAAAGTAGGTCGGCCGCCGGGCCGAGACCCGGCCTCGAAAAACCACCACCCGGCAGGGTCCAAAAAAGGCCCAAAACTAAAGAGGCTCCGGCGCCCTTCCCACAGTATCCGCAGGCAGCGCAACCATCTCGGACAACAACCGCACCAACCCCCGAGCCGAAGTCTCCACCATCAAGGCCCCCCGCTCGGCCGTAGCCCCCGCAGCATTCCCCACCGCCCCGCAAACGTTGTAATCCTCGATGGCCCAGCCCATCTTGGCGCTTCGCCCATTGCCCAGCAAGGCATGCCGCTGCGCCCGATCCTCCGAAGTGGAATGAAAGTCCCGCGCATGCTCCATGCGCACGGTCTCCTGCGCCAGGTGCAGCATCATCGACGTCTCCACCTCGCCGCCATGGATGCCGAAGCGGTGCTCATGCGCGCTGAACTGCGCATTGGCCGCATCGTCCACCAGGCCGAACCAGCTGCTGCTGTAGACCAGCAGGCCGTGGCGCATGCGCAGCTCGCGCGCCACGATGTCCATCACGCTGACCTGTCCGCCATGGCCGTTGAGCAGCAGCAGCCGGCGCACGCCGGCCCGCGCCACGCAGGCGCCCAGCTCGGTCCACAGCGCGATCACCGTGGCGGGCGACAGCGTCAGCGTGCCGGCAAACGATTGGTGCTCCACGCTGAAGCCGATGTTCTGCGGAGGAAGAAAGAGCACGGGCAGGTCGGCCGGCAGCAGCGGCAGGGCCGCATCGATCACGCCCTGCAGCAGGCGGGCATCGACGGACAGCGGCAGGTGCGGCCCATGCTGCTCCACGGCGGCCACGGGCAGCACCGCCACGGTTTCCGCGGCAAGCCCCGCCTGGGCCAGCGCGAAATCGCGCGCCGATACTTCGGCCCACCAGCGCGATGGCCAGGTACCGAGGGACGTGTGTGGAGGCGGGGAGCTTGGCATGGCCATGATCTTAGCCCCCGCCCCGCGTCTCATTCGACCTTGAAGTTGGATTCCCTGACGATGCGCTTCCAGCGCTCGTTGTCGGATTCGATCAGCCGCGCGAACTCCTCGGGCGTGCCCCGGCGCGGCACATAGCTGTAGCTGCGCAGCTTGGCCAGCACGTCGGGCATCTGCATGACCTTGTCCATCTGCTGCGCGAGCTGGGCCACGATGTCGCGGGGCGTGCCCTTGGGCGCGAGCAGGCCCGACCAGGAGCTGAAGCCCATGCCGTCCACGCCGGCCTCCTTGATGGTGGGTACCTGGGGAAAGACTTCGGCGCGCTGGGGCAGCAGCACGGCCAGGGCCTTGACCTTGCCCGTGCGGATCATCTCCACCGAGGTGAAGGAGTCGAACGAGAAATCCACCTCGCCCGCCACCACGGCCTGCATCTGCGGCGCCGTGCCCTTGTACTGGGCGTTGACGATGCCCGGCGCGCCAATCACCTTCTTGAACTGCTCGGTGATCAGCGAAATCATGCTGCTGCCCGAGGACACGCTCAGCGGCTTGCCCTGTTTGGCCATGTCAACCAGCTCCTGCAGGCTGTTCACGGGCAGGTCCTTGCGTGCGATAAGGACGAATCCCACGTCGCACAGATGGCTGATGGGCTCGAAGCTGGACAGCGCCTCGTAGCTGGTCTTGTAGAGCACAGGGCTCAGCGTCTGCGCGCCGGCCGTGTTCATCAGCAGGGTGTAGCCGTCAGGCGTGGCGCGGGCGGCCAGTTCCGTGCCGATGACGCCGTTGGCACCGCCCTTGTTGTCCACCACGAAGGACTGGCCGGTCAGCTCCCCGAGCTTTTGCATGGCCAGCCGCGCCACCACGTCGGTGGTGCCACCGGCGGGAAAGGGCACGATCACGCGCACGGACTTGTCGGGATAGGCGGCTGCTGCGCGCGCGTGCTGCGGCAGTCCCCAGGCTGCGGCCGCTGCCGCGCCGGCGGCCAGGAAGTGGCGGCGAGATGTCTCCTGCATGGCTTGTCTCCTTGTGTTGCTCTATCCCGGATGGGTGGCCGGTCCATGATGGGCAACGGACATATCGCCTGTCCAATACCAAGCGCCTATGCAACGATATCTTTTGCCAATCGTCCTGCAGCAGGCCACAGGCGATCTCTCTGGACGGCCCGCTACCATCGCAGCCTGCAGCCGGGGGAACCAAAGACCATGCCCCTGGCTCCCACAGTCCGCCATGCCGCACCAACCACCTCTTCGCCACACTGCCCCCCAGCACCTCGCCTTCTGGCTCCTCGCCTTTTTCCTTGCCGCCGCCAGCCTGCTTGCCACCCCTGCCGGCGCGCAGCTGCGCCTGAAGACCGGCAGCGGGGCGGCCGCGGCCGTGGACACGCCACGCGTGCGGGCCGAGCTTGTGGCCCAGGCACCCGAAGGCGTTCAGCCCGGCCAGACGCTGTGGCTGGGCCTGCTGATCACCCACCAGCCCGAATGGCATACCTATTGGAAGAACGCCGGTGACTCCGGCCTGGCCACCGAGCTGAACTGGCAGCTGCCTGCAGGCCTGACGGCTGGCGAGATCCAGTGGCCCGTGCCCGAGGCGCTGCGCGTGGGCCCGCTGCTCAACTACGGCTATGAGGGCCAGGTGCTGCTGCCCGTGCCCGTGCAGGTGGCCGCCGACTTCAAGCCGCCCGCGTCCGGCATGCTGGACCTGCGCCTGCATGCGAATTGGCTGGTCTGCCGCGTGGAGTGCATTCCCGAGGAAGGCGATTTCCAGCTGCAGCTGCCCGTGCAGGGCAGCACGGCAGGCCAGGGTCAGGCCTTCACCCAGGCCTGGGCGCTCAAGCCCCAGGCGCTGTCCGCGCCAGCCCAGGCCAAGGTGGTGCCGGCCAGCCAGCCTGCCGCACAAGGCAGGACGCCCGACGAGCGCGTGCAGCTGCGCATCGAGGGCCTGCCGGAATCCCTGCAGGGCCGCACGCTGGACTTCTATCCCGAATCTTCCGACACCTTCCACCACGCGGCCGAACTGGGCAAGGACTGGCAGCAGCATTGGGACGGCACAGCCTGGGTGGCCGAACTGCCGCTGTCCGACATGCGCGGCGACACTCCGGCCAAGCTGCCCGTGGTCCTGGCCCTGCCGCCCGCCGAGCGCGCCGCAGCGCTGGAGCAGGGCCAGCCCGTGGCCTGGACGCGG
>NZ_JTKZ01000223.1:0-4188 GCF_000799035.1 Delftia sp. ZNC0008 | reverse complement strand
CCGCGTTGATGGACGGCAGCAACCTGCGGGCCGGCGCAGTCGCCTCCGTCAGCCAGGTGCGCAATCCGATTGCGCTGGCGCGGCATGTTCTTGACGATGGCCAGTGCGTGCTCCTGGTCGGCGAAGGGGCGCAGCGGTTTGCCGATGAGCGCGGGCTCGCGCGGATGGATGCAGGCTACTTCGACTCTGCCGAGCGCCTGGCACAGCTGCGCCGGGTGCAGGCGCAATCCGGCCAGACCGCGCTGCTGGACCACGACGCCAGCGGACTGGCGGCGCCCCCTGCTCCGCTGAACGAGAACGGCAAGATGGGCACGGTCGGCGCCGTGGCGCGCGATGTGCATGGCAACCTGGCCGCTGCGGCATCCACCGGCGGGCTGACCAACAAGCGCCCCGGGCGCGTGGGCGACACGCCCGTGGTGGGCGCAGGTTTCTACGCCGACAGCACCACCTGCGCCGTGGCGGCCACCGGAACCGGAGAGCATTTCCTGCGCGCAGCCATCGCGCACGACATCCATGCGCGCATGCGCTACCTGGGACAAAGCCTGGAACTCGCAGCCGACGCCGCAGTGCGGGGCACGCTGACACACATCGGCGGCCAGGGCGGCGTGGTGGCCGTGGACAGCCAGGGACGCGTGCACTGCCCCTTCAACAGCGCCGGCATGTACCGCGGCTACATCGTGGACGACGCGCCTGCCGTGACCCTGATTTTTGCCTGATGGACGTTTTCACCCCGGGTTGACCTGTGCCCACGCATTGCGGGCAACGAGGCGTAACAGCATCGACATTGGCCCGCCCCGCCCGTAAGCCTCTGTCAGGAAACGGATTTTTTCTCACCGCGCCAGAAATCTGTCTTCAAACTGACAGATCACCACCTCCGGGCTTGCAATTGCTTGCGTCCTGGGGCAATCCCTGAGTCAACCTGCCGCCACTGCCCCGCGTTGAACACGCAAAGGAGTGACTGCAATGACCGACATCTTTTCCCACACCGCCCTGCAGACCCGCTTTGCAGCCGCTGCGCTGGCCCAAGCTGTCTGGCCATGGGATGACCGTGACCGCAAGCGCGGTCCCCGCAGCGCCTGAAAACCGGGTCACAAAAAAGTTTCGACTTCCTCCGAAAATTTTTTGAAAACCTGTCAACCAGCTGAATCCAGCCCGCGTTAAGAGAGCAATACAGGAGAAGTTTCCATGCAAACGAACGCCATCATGTCCATCTGGCCCGAAGACGAACGCGATCGCAAGCGCTAAGGCGCTGGCTGGCGCACACGGTGCCCCAGTCTCTGACACCACCGGTCTGACGGCCTTCCGTGCAGACCCCCTCTTCCACAGAACCCGCTTCAGCGGGTTTTGTCATTTCTGGGACATTTGCCGCGGGGCTGCCCCACAAAAAAGGAGCCCGGAGGCTCCTTTGCAGTGCGAACCCTTGCAGGTTCAATGCATGTGCAGGCCACCGTTGACCGAAAAATCGGCGCCGGTGGAGTAGCCGCCTTCCTCCGAAGCCAGCCAGGCGATGATCGATGCGATCTCGCTGGGCTCGCCCAGGCGCTTGACGGGGATGGTGCCCACGATCTTCTCCAGCACATCGGGACGGATGGCCTTGACCATGTCGGTGCCGATGTAGCCGGGGCTCACTGTGTTGACGGTCACGCCCTTGGTGGCCAGCTCCTGCGCCAGCGCCATGGTGAAGCCGTGCATGCCCGCCTTGGCGGCCGAATAGTTGGTCTGGCCGGCCTGGCCCTTGGCGCCGTTGACCGAGCTGATGTTGATGATGCGGCCCCAGCCCTTTTCCACCATGTCGCCCACGACCTGCTTGGTCACGTTGAACATGGAGTTGAGGTTGGTCTCGATCACGGCCTGCCAGTCTTCGGGCGTCATCTTGATGAACATGCGGTCACGCGTGATACCGGCGTTGTTGACCAGCACATCGATGTTGCCGTGCTCGGCCTTGGTCTTGCTGAAGGCTTCGACGGTGGAAGCCCAGTCGCCCACATTGCCCACCGATGCATGGAAGGTGAAACCCAGCGCCTTTTGCTCGTCAAGCCACTTCTGGAAGTCGCGCGACGGACCACAACCTGCGATGACCTTGAAGCCTTCCTTGTGCAGACGCTGGCAGATGGCCGTTCCGATGCCTCCCATTCCCCCTGTGACATACGCTACTTTTTGAGCCATTCTTCTCTCCTGTCAATCAATGGTTGCTTCAGATCAATCTATCCATGACAACCGGAACATTGACGCCGGTTATCGCCAAGGGTGCCTGAGCCTCTGGGCCCGGCCCCCTCGCATGGCTAGTATGCAGCGCGTGCGCTGCGCTCCTCTTCGGGCAGGCCCTAGTCAAGCCTAGGATCTACCCTGAAAGCTTGCTAACGTTTTCCCGGAGCCTTTCAGACGCGCTCCACGGTCATGGCCACGCCCATGCCGCCGCCGATGCACAGGCCGGCCAGACCCTTCCTGGCGCCGCTGCGCTGCATCTCGTGCAGCAGGGTCACCAGGATGCGGGCGCCCGATGCGCCGATGGGGTGGCCGATGGCAATGGCCCCGCCGTTGACGTTGACCTTGGCCGGATCGATGCCCAGCTCCTGGTTCACCGCACAGGCCTGTGCCGCGAAGGCTTCGTTCAGCTCGAACAGGTCCACGTCCTGCGCAGACCAGCCGGCGCGCTGCAGCGCCTTGCGCGAGGCGAACACCGGGCCCAGGCCCATGGTGGCGGGGTCCAGACCGCTGGTGGCATAGGAGACGATGCGCGCCAGCGGCGTCAGGCCCAGGGCCTTGGCCTTGGAGGCGCTCATCACCACCACGGCGGCCGCGCCATCGTTCAGGCCCGAGGCGTTGCCGGCCGTCACCGAGCCGGCCTTGTCGAAGGCCGGGCGCAGGCCTGCCAGGGCGTCGGCATTGGTCTTGCGGTTGATGTACTCATCGGCCGCGAACACCACGGGATCGCCCTTGCGCTGGGGAATGCTGACGGGAACGATTTCGTCCACGAACTTGCCTGCGTCCTGTGCGGCCGTGGCCTTTTGCTGGCTGGCCAGGGCCAGGGCATCCTGCTGCTCGCGGCTGACGCTCTTTTCCTTGGCCACGTTCTCGGCCGTGATGCCCATGTGGTACTGGTTGTAGACGTCCCACAGGCCGTCCACGATCATGGTGTCGGCCATCTTCCAGTCACCCATGCGCTGGCCGTCGCGCGAGCCCGGCAGCACGTGGGGCGACAGGCTCATGTTCTCCTGGCCGCCGGCCACGACGATCTCGCTGTCGCCCGTGGCCACGGCCTGGGCCGCCAGCATCACGGCCTTCAGGCCCGAGCCGCAGACCGCGTTGATGGTCAGGGCCGGGGTTTCCTTGGCGATGCCGGCCTTCATCATGGCCTGGCGTGCAGGGTTCTGGCCTGCGCCAGCGGCCAGCACCTGGCCCATGATGACTTCACCGACCTGGTCGGTGCCGACCTTGGCGCGGCTCAGAGCCTCGCGGATCACGATGGAGCCCAGTTCGGTGGCGGGGATCTTGGCAAGGGTGCCGCCGAACTTGCCAACGGCAGTGCGGACAGCGGAAACGATGACGATGTCTTCCATGATGACGGACCTTTCTTTGGACTCTTGAAGGGATGCCCGGGTGCGCACTGCCGAAGCTGCGGCAGCGGCACCCTGCATTCAAGCCGCAGCGTTATTGCGCTGCAGCATCGAAACGATTGTGCCTCAGGCCTTGACCAGCACGTAGCGGCCCGGGGCCGGCTCGATGGCCGTGTATTCCCTGCCCTTGCCGTACTGCTTTGGCGCCGCGACCAGCTTGCCGCCGTGCTCGGCCAGCCAGGGGCTCCAGTCGGCCCACCAGCTGCCCGGGTACTCGTCGGCGCCGGCCTGCCACTCCTTGAGCGTGGGCGGCAGCTGGCCGTCCTCGCGCAGCCAGTAGCTGCGCTTTTTCTTGGCCGGCGGATTGATCACGCCCGCGATGTGGCCGGATGCGCCCATGACGAAACGCTTGTCGCCACCCAGCACCTGGGTCGATGCATAGGAGCCGCCCACGGGCACGATGTGGTCCTCGCGCGAGCCGTAGATATAGGCCGGCAGGCGCAGCTGGTGCATGTCGATGCGCTCGCCGCAGACGGTCAGCGCACCGGGCTGGACCAGCTTGTTTTCCAGGTAGAGGTTGCGCAGGTACCAGGCGTAGTACGGGCCGGGCAGGTTGGTGCAGTCGCTGTTC
>NZ_JTKZ01000325.1:0-3501 GCF_000799035.1 Delftia sp. ZNC0008 | reverse complement strand
CTCGTGTGCCGCAGCAATCAGCCCTTCGCGGCCCTTGCTGGCGCCGCCGGTCCAGGTGCCGGGCAGGTAGCCGAACAGCTCGCTCTCCAACAGTGCCTCGGGAATGGCTGCGCAGTTGATGGCAATGAAGGAGCCGCTGCGGCCGCTGGATGCATGCAGCGCGCGGGCCAGGTATTCCTTGCCTGCGCCGGTCTCTCCCTGCACCAGCACGGGCAGCTCTTGCGGTGCGAGCCGCGCGGCCTTGCGCAGCAGCGTCTGCAGTGCGGCATCACCCGTGTCCAGCGCCTGCAGCGCAGCAGGCAGCGGGGGCTGCGCCGGCCTTGCCTGCGCTTGCAGGCGGCGTGTCCGGCGCTGCGGCTCCATGGCATGGGCGAAGAGGATGCTGCCGTCGCGGGCGCGGATGATGCGCTCCTGCGCCGGGCGATTGCGGCGCAGCTCGGACAGGTGGCGCAGGTCCACGTCGAAGAAACGCTCCAGCGGCTGGCCGATGAGGCTCTTGCGCTGGCGCCAGTCCAGTTGCGCGGCCGCTGCCAACAACCGCGCGCCCGCGTGGGTCATGGCGCGGATGCGGCCACGTGCATCGACGCTGATGGAGGCGTCGGGATCGACGTCGAGGAAATCGGGCGACTGGGCCAGGCGCACCACCCAGTCCTGGCCGGACTGCGCCATCAGGTTGGCCTGCTCCACGCGCCGCGCCGCGGCCATGACGAGGTTGAGCGCCAGGTTCTGGCTGGCCCGCTCGGCAGGTGAGCGCAGCAGCGACAGGTCCAGCACCGCCGCGAGTTCGCCGCGCATGTCGTAGATGGGCGCGGCCGTGCAGGACAGGCCGGTGTGGGTGAAGTCGAAATGGTCGCTCTGGTGCACCGTCAGCGCCTCGCCCGTCTCAAGGCAGGCACCCACGGCCGAGGTGCCCGAGTGGTCCTCGCGCCATTGCGCGCCCAGATACAGGCCCGCGCGGCGCAGGTCGCCCTTGTCGGCCTCATGCCCCAGAAAGTCCACGGCCACGCCGTGCCGGTCCGCCAGCAGCAGCACGTAGTCCAGTCCCTTGAGCTGCTGGTACAGCCGCTCCAGCGCATGGCGGGCGATGTGGATCAGCGGCTCGGACTCCTCGCGGTGCGCGCGCAGCTGGCCTTCGGTGACGATGTGGGCTTCGCTGGTATGCGCCGGGTCGAGCCGGTGGGAGTCGATGCAGCGGCGCCAGCTGCGCAGCACGGCGCGGTCGCGCTCCTGCCCGCGGTGGGAGTAGCCCAGGCCGAAGGCTTCGATTTCCTGGATGTGCGAGGCGTAGGACTGCAGGGGCATGGCGTGGAGTCGATGCGGGCTTTGAACGTGCCGCAGACAATTCTGTGCCCTGTGCGGCGCAGCGCCAATCAAGACTTACCCACTGCCCCTGCTGCGCTGCAGCACGCCTGGTGCGACAGGTGTCGCAGGGCTGCCCCACCTGTCGCGGGCGGCAACGCCGGGCAGCGGGGTGCAAGGCGCAGGGTTTGTACCGGAGGCGCGCAGGCAACCCCTTGATTTGCCTGGCGCATCCTGCCGCCGGGCCTGCCTGGCATGGTGATTGCGTAAGAGCGCCTGCCCGAAGAAAAACCAGCGGGCATGACCGCATCAAGGAGACAACCATGACCGATACGACGCCCAACGCCCGCGCCAAGGCGATGCTTGACCAACTCAACCATGCCCTGGGAGACCGCGACTTCGCGGCCGCCAGCCGCCTGTTCGCCGACGAATGCTACTGGCGCGACCTGGTGCTGCTGACCTGGAACATCAAGACCATGGAAGGGCGCAGCCAGATCGCCGACATGCTGGCCGCGCAGCTGGACGCCGCGGCGCCCGTGCGCTTTTCGCTGGACGAGCGCGAGACGGTGGAGGAGGCCGATGGCGTGGTATCCGCCTGGATCGTGATCGACACGCGCCATGCGCGCGGCGGCGGCCATGTCCGCATCAGGGACGGGCGCATCTGGACGCTGCTGACGGCCGCCCAGGAGCTCAAGGGGCATGAGGAACCCATGGGCACGCGCCGCCCGATGGGGGCCGAGCACGGCATCCGGCGTGGCCGCCAGACCTGGCTGGAGCGCCGCCAGCAGGAGGCCCAGGAACTGGGCCGCGACAGGCAGCCTTTCGTGCTCGTCATCGGCGGCGGCCAGGGCGGCATTGCGCTGGGCGCGCGGCTGCGCCAGCTGGGGGTATCGCACATCGTCATCGACCGCCAGGCGCGCCCTGGCGACCAGTGGCGCAACCGCTATAAATCGCTGTGCCTGCACGACCCGGTCTGGTACGACCACCTGCCGTACATGCCTTTCCCGGACAACTGGCCCGTGTTCGCGCCCAAGGACAAGATCGGCGACTGGCTGGAGATGTACACCAAGGTGATGGAGGTCAACTACTGGCCGTCCACCAACTGCCTGAACGCCCGCTTCGATGAGGGCCGGCAGGAATGGGAAGTCACCGTGGAGCGCAATGGCGAGACGCAGGTGCTGCGCCCCAGGCATGTGGTGTTCGCCACCGGCATGTCGGGCAAGGCGAATGTGCCCAAGATCAAGGGCCAGGACATCTTCAAGGGCGAGCAGCAGCACTCGTCCCAGCACCATGGCCCGGACGCCTACGCGGGCAAGAAGGTGGTGGTGATCGGCGCCAATAATTCCGCCCACGACATCTGCGCGGCCCTGTGGGAGCACGGCGCCGATGTGACCATGGTGCAGCGCTCGTCCACGCACATCGTGCGCTCCGATTCGCTGATGGACATCGGCCTGGGCGACCTGTACTCGGAGCGCGCCGTGGCCAGCGGCGTGACGACCAGGAAGGCGGACCTGATCTTTGCCTCGCTGCCCTACCGCATCATGGCCGACTTCCAGGTGCCGGTGTACAACCGCATCCGCGAGCGCGACGCTCAGTTCTACCGCCAGCTGGAGGCGACCGGCTTCATGCTGGACTTCGGGGATGACGACTCGGGCCTTTTCATGAAGTACCTGCGCCGCGCCTCGGGCTACTACATCGACGTGGGGGCCTGCGATCTGGTGATCGACGGCAGCATCAAGCTGCAGGCGGGCAAGCAGATCAGCCACCTGTCGGAAAACGCGGTGGTGCTGGCCGATGGCACCGAGCTGCCGGCGGACCTGGTGGTCTACGCGACCGGCTATGGCTCCATGAACGGCTGGGTGGCCGACCTGATCAGCCAGGAGGTGGCGGACAAGGTAGGCAAGGTCTGGGGCCTGGGCTCGGACACCACCAAGGACCCGGGACCGTGGGAAGGCGAGCAGCGCAACATGTGGAAGCCCACGCAGCAAGAGGCGCTGTGGTTCCACGGCGGCAACCTGCACCAGTCGCGCCACTACTCGCTGTACCTGGCGCTGCAGCTCAAGGCGCGGCAGGAAGGCCTGCCGGTGCGTGTCTATGACCTGCAGCAAGTTCATCACCTGCGGTAAGGCCGAATAATCGCCATGGGGCGGCTGTGCCGCCCGCCAACCCAGCCTTGCAAAACAGAAAGTTCAATCATGAAAG
>NZ_JTKZ01000973.1:0-21690 GCF_000799035.1 Delftia sp. ZNC0008 | reverse complement strand
GCCTGCGCGCTGCTGTGCGCCTCCGCTGCCCTGGCCCAGGGGCCGGGGCAGGCCGCCGCAGACGCGGCAAATGCCGCAAACGCCGGAGATGCCGACACGCAATTGCTGGCGCAGGCCGCGTCCGGGGCACGGACCCGTGCCCCGGCCCTCAAGGAGATGGTGATCAGCGCCTCGCGCGAGGTGCAGGACCCTGACACCCTGCCCATGAGCATCGACGTGATCGACGCCGGCCGCATGGAGCGCGAGCAGGCCAGCGACATCCGCGAGATGGTCAACCTGCTGCCCAATGTCGATGTGCCGCGCGCCCCGGCCCGCTTCTCGCTGGCGGCCTCGTCGGCCGGGCGTGACCAGAACAGCGGCTTCAACATCCGTGGCCTGGATGGCAACCGCGTGCTCATGCTGGTCGATGGCGTGCGCCTGCCGCGCAGCTACAGCTTCAGCGCCAACAGCTTCGGCCGCGACTACCTGGACCTGGGCCTGGTGCAGCGCGTGGAAATCCTGCGCGGCTCCACGCCTGCGCTGTATGGATCGGACGGCATGGGCGGCCTGGTCAACTTCGTGACCGTGCAGCCGGACGATCTGCTGGGCAGGGACAAGCGCATCGCCGGCCGCGTGGCTGCCGGCTATGACGGCTCGGACAACGGCCGCAAGCTGGGCGCCACCGTGGCGGGCCGAGTCAGCCCGGAATGGGCCTGGCTGCTGTCGGCGGGCCTGGGCCGCTCCCGTGCGCTGGAGAACATGGGCACGAACAACGTGACGGGCGCGGCGCGCACCACGCCCAATCCCGAGAAAGACCGCAGCGAATCGCTGATGGGTCGCCTGGTCTTCACGCCCAGCGCCGTGCAAAAGCATGTCTTCACCTTCGAGAACGTGGACAAGCGCGCCGACTACGCCCTGCTGTCCGCGCGCTCGGCCACCGTGGCCAATTCCGACTCGCGCACCGACATGAAGCGCTGGCGGGCCAGCTGGCAGGGCCAGTGGCAGCAGCTGGGCACGGCGCTGGCCGACGAACTGCAGCTGATGGCCAGCTACCAGAAGTCCGACGCGCGCGAATTCGTCACCGAGACGCGCATCGGCCTGCCCTACCGCGAGCGCGACGTGACCTATGACGAGGACGCGATCCAGCTGCACGCCCAGGCCAGCCGCCTGCTGCGCTGGAGTTCCTCGGCCAGCGGCAAGTTCACGTACGGGCTGGACTACCTCCGCAACAAGGTGGTCAACGTGCAAAACGGCATCACGCCGCCCGTGGGCGAGAGCTTCCCGCTCAAGCGCTTCCCTGACACCACCGAAAGCGCCACCGCCCTGTTCGCCCAGGCCGAACTGCACAACGGCCCCTGGAGCGTGACCCCGGGCCTGCGCGCCGAGCACTACAGCATCAAGCCCCGGCAGAACGGCTTTGTGCCCACCGTGGTCAGCAACTCGGACTCCGCGCTCTCGCCCAAGCTGGGCGTGATGCTGCAGGCCAGCCCGGTCTGGTCCGTCTATGGCAACTATGCGGCAGGTTTCCGGGCGCCCAACGCCGGGCAGATCAACGCCTTCTTCGAGAACCCGGTGGCGTTCTACCGCAACATTCCGAATCCCGACCTGCGGCCCGAAAAGAGCCAGACCTTCGAGCTGGGCCTGCGCGGGCGCATGGACAGGCTGCGCCTGGACGCCGCCGTGTTCACGGCGCGCTACAAGGACTTCATCGTCGACCAGCAACTGGTTGCGGGCCAGCCCGGCAACGCGGCCAACCCCGCCATCTACCAGTCCATCAACGTGGGCCGCGCCCGCATCAGCGGCTTCGAACTCAAGGCCGACTACGACTGGGGCCGCTGGGCCGGCGGCGACTGGCAGACGCGCCTGGCCTACGGCTACACCGACGGCAAGGACACGCAGTCCGACAAGCCGCTGGACACCATCTCGCCCCAGCAACTGGTGCTGGGCGTGCGCTACGAGCGCTCTGTCGTGGGCGTGCAGTTCAACGTCTCGCACTGGAGCGGCAAGAAGGCCGGCGACGTGTCCAACGGCAGCACGGCCTGGCTCAGCCCCTCGGCCACGGTGCTGGACCTGAGCGCGCAATGGCGCATCCGTCCCGACCTGCGCCTGAACGCCGGCATCTACAACCTGACCGACAGGAAGTACTGGCGCTGGTCCGATGTGCGCGGCCTGCTGGCCACCACGGCGATTGCCGACGCCTACAGCCAGCCGGGGCGCCATGCGCGCGTCTCGCTGATCAAGGATTTCTGAAGCCCGGCGCCTGAAGGCCAGGCGCCGCGACCCGTGTCCCTACGATGTTTTGCAACGCAAGGAGAGCCCCATGCACCGTACCGAGAGTGAAAGCCTTGCCCGTGACGAGGAATACCTGCTGGCCGAAGGCGAGGCCCAACTGGCCGCCACGCTGGCGCTGATGACCGGCTTCGGCCACGGTTGCTGCGAGGCCCACCGGCCCGCCATTGCCGGCAAGGTGGCCGATCAACTGCAGGGCCTGTCCGGCGACAGCAGCTTTTCGCCGGACATGCGGGCCTTGCTGCAACGCCTGCAGCGGCGCTGGCAGGCGGTCTCCGAGGCCAGCGCCGCGCAGCGCGCCCCCCGGGCCGAGGCGGCGGCCGAGACCCGCCATCCCTCCGTTGCCCACGCGCTCTGGCATGCCCCTTTGGAGACCCTGCAATGATCACCACCGCCGCCGCAGCCTGCGATGACCTGCTGATTCCCGTCAATGCGCCCGACGTGCGCCAGCGCTTTGCCCAGGCACGCCAGAGCGGCCTGCGTGCCAAGGAGGCCGCCGAATCCATGGGCCTGCCCGAAGGCGCCGCCATCGGCGCCCACGCGGGCCTGCATGACGGCGGCCTGCAGGTCGTGCCGCTGCGCGCGCAGTGGCTGCAGGTGCTGCGCGCGCTGCAGGACTGCGGCACCGTGATGGCGCTCACGCGCAATGAGTCCACGGTGCATGAGAAGACGGGCGTGTACCAGAAGCTCTCGGCCAGCGGCGGCGTGGGATTGGCGCTGGGCCGCGAGATCGACCTGCGCCTGTTCTTTGCCCAATGGCATGCCGGCTATGCCGTGACCGAGCAGCCCGCCCAGGCTGGAAGGCCGGCCACGCACAGCCTGCAGTTCTTCAATGCCCATGGCCGCGCCGTGCACAAGGTCCATGCGCGCGAGTCCACCGACATGGCAGCGTGGGATGCGCTGGTACGGCGCTTTGCCGAGCCCAGCGCGGGCTACCTGTTTCGCCATGCCCGGCCCAGAGCGCTGCCGCAGTCCGACAAGGTCATCGACGTGCACGGCCTGAGCGCCGCCTGGGATGCCCTTCAGGACACGCATGAATTCTTCGACCTGCTGCGCCGGTTCGGCGTGGAGCGCCAGCAAGCCTTCCGTCTGGTCCCCGGCCATTGCGCGCGGCTGGCACCCGAGTCCGTGGCCCAGTTGCTGGGCGATGCGGCGGTGGACGACCTGCCCATCATGGTCTTCGTGGACAGCGGCGGCTGCATCCAGATCCATACCGGCCCCGTGCACAACATCCAGCCCATGGGCACGCCCGGCGGCGCGCAATGGATCAATGTGCTGGACCCCGGCTTCAACCTGCATCTGCGCTGCGACATGATCGCCAGCGTCTGGGCCGTGCAAAAGCCCACGGCCGATGGCGTGGTCACCTCGGTCGAGGCCTTCGACGCGCAGGGCGATCTGATGGCCATGTTCTTTGGCGAGCGCAAACCGGGCCTGGCCGAACTGCCGGGATGGCGCGAGCTGGTGGCGGGCTTGCCGCGCTTGGCAGTGCAGACACTGGCCTGAGCGGCCCAGCCCCTGGAAAGAGCCGGCCGGGCCGCCTCAGAGATGCACGGTGGCGGCCACCAGCCTGCCCACCAGCGGACGCACCACCATCACGCAGACAAAGGCCACGGGCATGGCCAGCACATAGGTCTGCATCACGCGCCGCAGGTAGTCGGCGCCCAGGCCGCTGTTGGCGCCGACGATGGCGCAGCACATCAGAAACGCCATGATGGCCGACATGTAGAAGGCAAAGACGATGGGCGCGAAGCGGCGGTGCAGCTTGCGGCTGCGCGGTGCCGCAGGGGTTGCGGGAGCGATGGAGGCAGAGGTATCGGGCATGAAGGCGTATCCGGTCAGGCCGCTTGTCGATTCGGCGCGGCAAGTGCGCAACTGTAGGCAAGGCCCGGGCCGCCGTGTAGAGGGCTGCAGCTTGGTGTACTCGTAAGCTATATTGATGAATTGATTTTTCATCCATAGGTTTTTGTGCCTAATCTGCGCTCCATCGAGACCTTCGTCAAAGCCCTGGAAGGCGGCTCCATCGCCTCGGCCGCGCGCCAGCTGGGTATTTCTCCGGCGGCGGCCAGCCAGAACATCGCCCGGCTGGAGCGCGAACTGGGCACGCGCCTGATCACGCGCACCACGCGCTCCATGGCGTTGACCGAAGCCGGCGAGCGCTATCTGGCACGTGTGGGCCCTGTGCTGCAGGAGCTGGAAAAAGCGCAGTCCGACCTGTCGCAGCTGCATGGCGAACTGCAGGGCCGGCTGCGCATCGCCTGCATGGCCGCCTTTGGCCGCCATGTGCTGGCGCCGCTGCTGCCGGCCTTTGCCGCGCGGCATCCCCGGCTGGAGCTGGAGTTGCTGGTGGTGGACCGGCAGGTGGATGTGCTCAAGGAAGACGTGGACATCAGCGTGCGCTACCGCGATGTGCTGGAGCCCGGCATGGCCGTGCGCCAGCTGGCGGCCGTGCCGCGCGTGCTGTGCGCCTCGCCGGCCTACCTGCAGGCCCACGGCAGGCCGCAGACCGCGCAGGACCTGCTCGACCATGACTGCCTGCTGTACCGGCGCGAGGCCGATGGCCGCTTCATGCGCTGGCCGTTTTCACGCGACGGCAAGCGCGTGGACCCGCAGCTGCGCGTGACCGCCATCGCCAGCGATGTCGATGCACTCACCGAAATGGCCGTGGCCGGTGGCGGCATCGTCTGGATCGGCAGCTTCATCGCCCACCGGTACATGCGCGAAGGGCTGCTGCAACCGCTGGCCCTGGGCCCTGCGCGCAAGGGGCAGCTGCACTTCGATGACACCACGCTGGATTTCTTCGCCTGCTTTCGCGACCGCCAGTACGTGCCGACCAAGGTGCGTGCCCTGGTGGACTATCTGGTCGAGACGCTGCCGCAGCAGCCCATGCTGCGCTGGAACGCCTCGGCCTGAGACCGGGTTCAGTGCCCCAGGTGCTGGGGCAGGACTTCCTGCAGGATCGTGGTGGCGATTTCCTCGATGGACTTGGTGGTGCTGGACAGCCACTGGATGCCGCTGCGGCGCATCATGGACTCGGCCTCGGCCACCTCGTAGCGGCAGTTGGCAAGGCTGGCGTACTTGGAGTCGGGCCGGCGCTCGTTGCGGATGCTGGACAGGCGCTGGGGGTCGATGGTCAGGCCGAACAGCTTCTTGCGGTAGGGCACCAGGGCGGGCGGCAGCTGCTTGCGCTCGAAATCCTCGGGAATCAGCGGGTAGTTGGCCACCTTGAGACCGAACTGCATGGCCAGGTACAGGCTGGTGGGCGTCTTGCCGCTGCGCGAGACGCCGACCAGGATCACGTCGGCGCCCGTCAGGTCCTGGTGGGTCTGGCCGTCGTCATGGGCCAGCGTGTAGTTGATGGCCTCCATGCGCTCCAGGTATTCCTTGCTTTCGCTGATGTCGGCGAAGCGGCCCACGCGGTGCAGCGACTTCTGGCCCAGCTCCAGCTCCAGCGGCCGCACGAAGGTGCCGAACATGTCGAATACCTTGCCCTTGCATTGGCTCTCGATCAGGTCGAGCATGTCCTGGTTGACCAGGGTGGTGAAGACGATGGGCTTGTGGCTTTCCGACTCGGCCACATGGTTGATCTGCCGCACGGCCTGGTGGACCTTGTCCATGGTGTCCACGAAGGGGATGCGGACCAGGCGCGACTTGGTGTCGAACTGGGCCATGATGGCCGTGCCAAAGGTCTCGGCTGTAATGCCAGTGCCATCGGAGATGACGAAGATGGTGTGGGTGTGCATGGTGGTCGGGCTCTGGACAGGGGGCTGCCGTCGGTTCACGGCAAACGCCTACAATGGCGCCCATTATTCCCAATTTCCCATCCATGCTCGCTGCCGGCCTCCAACCAGAACAGCAAAGCCTCGCGCACGCCTGCGTGGGTGGATCGACCGTGCCCGGCTTTGGCAGCCGGGGCGGCGCACTACGGTTTTCAACTTCTGGAGCTTTCCCATGTCTCAACTGTTCGAGGCCACCGCCCTCGTCGTTCCGTTTGAACAACTGAGGATGACCGATGTCGAGTCCGTAGGCGGCAAGAACGCCTCGCTCGGCGAAATGATCTCGCAGCTGCCGCAGGGCGTGCGCGTGCCCACGGGCTTTGCCACCACGGCCCATGCCTTCCGCCAGTTCCTGGCCCACGACGGCCTGGCCGACAAGATCAGTGCCAAGCTGGCCGCCCTCGACGTGGAGGATGTCCGCGCCCTGGCCCAGGTCGGTGCCGAGATCCGTGCCCTGGTCGAGAACCAGCCCTTCCCGGCCGATCTGGAGCAGGCCATCCGCGAGGAATTCGTGCGCCTGCAGGGCGGCAACGAGGCAGCCTCGTTCGCCGTGCGCTCCTCGGCCACGGCCGAAGACCTGCCCGACGCCTCGTTCGCGGGCCAGCAGGAAACCTTCCTGAACGTGGTGGGCATCGAGTCGGTGCTGCACAAGATGAAGGAAGTGTTCGCCTCGCTGTACAACGACCGCGCCATCTCCTACCGCGTGCACAAGGGCTTTGCCCACGACGTGGTGGCCCTGTCGGCCGGCGTGCAGCGCATGGTGCGTTCCGACCTGGGCGCGGCCGGCGTGATGTTCACCATCGACACCGAATCGGGCTTCGAGGACGTGGTCTTCATCACCTCCAGCTACGGCCTGGGCGAGACCGTGGTGCAGGGCGCCGTCAATCCTGACGAGTTCTATGTGCACAAGCCCATGCTCAAGGCCGGCAAGAAGGCCCTGATCCGCCGCAACCTGGGCTCCAAGCTGATCCAGATGGTCTTTGCCTCGCCCGAGGAAAAGGCCGCCAGCGGCAAGCTTGTCAAGACCACCGACGTGGCCCATGAGCTGCGCAACCGCTACTCGCTGTCCGACGAGGACGTGCAGCAGCTGGCCCACTATGCCCTGGTCATCGAGCAGCACTATGGCCGCCCCATGGACATCGAGTGGGGCAAGGACGGCACGGACGGCCAGCTCTACATCCTGCAGGCCCGTCCCGAGACCGTGAAGAGCCAGGCCAAGGGCCAGGCCGAGCAGCGCTATGCCCTCAAGGGCACGGGCAATGTGCTGGCCGAAGGCCGCGCCATCGGCCAGAAGATCGGCACGGGCCCGGTGCGCCTGGTCAATGACATCGCCAACATGGACCAGGTCCAGCCCGGCGACGTGCTGGTGACCGACATGACCGATCCCAACTGGGAGCCGGTGATGAAGCGCGCCTCGGCCATCGTCACCAACCGTGGCGGCCGCACCTGCCACGCGGCCATCATTGCGCGCGAGCTGGGCATTCCGGCCGTGGTCGGCTGCGGCAACGCCACCGATCTGCTCAAGGACGGCACCCTGGTCACCGTCAGCTGCGCCGAAGGCGATACCGGCAAGATCTATGACGGCCTGATCGAGACCGAGGTCACCGAGGTGCAGCGCGGCGAGATGCCCGCCATCAAGACCAAGATCATGATGAACGTGGGCAACCCCCAGCTGGCCTTCGACTTCGCCCAGCTGCCCAACGAGGGCGTGGGCCTGGCCCGCCTGGAGTTCATCATCAACAACAACATCGGCGTGCACCCCAAGGCCATCCTGGACTATCCCGCCGTGGATGCCGACCTCAAGAAGGCCGTGGAGTCCGTGGCCCGTGGCCATGCCTCGCCGCGCGCCTTCTACGTGGACAAGGTCGCCGAAGGCGTGGCGACGATTGCCGCCGCCTTCTGGCCCAAGCCCGTGATCGTGCGCATGTCGGACTTCAAGTCCAACGAGTACCGCAAGCTCATCGGCGGCAGCCGCTACGAGCCCGAGGAAGAGAACCCCATGCTGGGCTTCCGTGGCGCGGCGCGCTACATCTCCGAGGACTTCGGCGAGGCCTTCCGCATGGAGTGCGAGGCACTGCGCCGCGTGCGCGAGGACATGGGCCTGACCAACGTGCAGATCATGATTCCCTTCGTGCGCACGCTCAAGCAGGCCGAGCGCGTCACCCAGCTGCTGGCGGCCAACGGCCTCAAGCGCGGCGACAACGAACTCAAGCTCATCATGATGTGCGAGGTGCCCTCCAACGCCATCCTGGCGGACGAGTTCCTCGAGTTCTTCGACGGCTTCTCCATCGGCTCCAACGACCTGACCCAGCTCACGCTGGGCCTGGACCGCGACTCCGGCCTGGAGCTGTTGGCCGCCGACTTCGACGAGCGCGACCCCGCCGTGCGCAAGATGCTGTCGCGCGCCATCAAGGCCTGCCTGGACCAGGGCAAGTACGTGGGCATCTGCGGCCAGGGCCCATCCGACCACCCTGACTTCGCCCAATGGCTGGCTGACGAAGGCATTGCCTCCATCTCGCTGAATCCCGACAGCGTGGTCGCCACCTGGCAGCGCCTGGCGCAGTAAGGGCTGGCAGCGTCGCCATGCATACGCCGGACGCGCACTTGCATGACGACGCAGTCGGGGGACCGTCCGAAGGCGAGACCTTCGCCCCCGACCTGCACGACATCCACCATCTGTGGCTCAAGGCCGTGCTGCTCGCGGTCTGGGTCGCCGTCTCCTTCGGTGCCTGCTACTACGCACGCGACCTGCAGGCGCTGGTCCCCGACTGGCCGCTGGCCTACTGGTTCGCGGCCCAGGGGGCAGTCCTGATGTTCCTGGCCATCGTCATCGTCTATTGTCTGTCCATGGACCATTTCGAGCGCCGCGAGGCCCGGGCCGCTGCCCCGTCTGAACCCGCCGCCCCGCAACCGCCCGCCCCGCCGTCGCCTCCCGGCCATGGCTGAGCGCTCGCTGCTGACGGCCGCCTCCCGCTGGCGGCTGCACCGCATCGTGGCCCTGTACACGCTGGGCGTGCTCGGCTTTCTGGCCCTCATGTTCTGGGCCGAGCAGCAAGGCCTGTCGCGCCACTGGATAGGCCCCATCTTCCTGTTCTTCACCGTCATGGTCTACGCGGCCATCGGCGTGTACCTGCGCACCAGCGATCCCGAGGAGTACTACGTCGCGGGCCGGCGCATCCCGCCCTTCTACAACGGCATGGCGGCAGCGGCGGACTGGGTCAGCGCGGCGTCCTTCATCAGCCTGTCGGGGGCGCTGTACCTGCAGGGCTTTGCCGGCGTGCCGGGGCAGGCCGGCGGACTGGCCTACCTGCTGGGCTGGACGGGCGGCTTTTGCCTGGTCGCCATGCTGATCGCGCCGCACCTGCGGGCGATGAAGCTCTACACCATTCCCGACTTCTTCCAGCAGCGCTACGGCGGGCGCTGGCCGCGCGTGATCGCGGCGCTGGCTGCCGTGACCTGCTCGTTCACCTACGTGGTGGCCCAGATCTACGGCGTGGGGCTCATTGCCTCGCGGCTGACGGGCGTGCAGTTCGAGATCGGCATCATGCTGGGCTTGGGCGGTGTGCTGCTGTGCTCCTTCCTGGGCGGCATGCGTGCCATCACCTGGACCCAGGTCGCGCAGTACGTGGTCATCCTGCTGGCCTTTCTGATCCCCGTGTCCTGGCTGGCCTACCGGCAGATGGGCAATCCCGTGGCGCCGCTGGCCTATACGGCCCAGCTCGGCCAGATCGCGGAGATGGAGCAGCGCCTGCTGGACTCGCCGGCCGAACAGGAAGTGGTCGCCGCCTACCGCCTGCGCGCCGAGGTGCTGGAGGACAAGCTCAAGGACGTGCCGCGCGTGCTGGCCGCCGAGCGCCAGCAGCTTTCCGAGCGCATACGCGATCTGCGCACGCGCAGCGGCGACATTGGCGCCATCATGGCGGCCAGCCGCGAACTGGCCGCCATGCCGCGCGACGAAGCGACTGCGCGCGCCCTGTGGACACGCCAGCTGCAGGAGATGCGCGAGCGCGAGAAGCCGCTGGGCGGCATTCCGCTGCACAGCCTGCCCTTTGCCGGCAACCCCGATGGATCGGCCGAGGAACGTCAGGTCTACGAGGACAGCCGGCGCAACTTCCTGGCGCTGATGTTCTGTCTCATGGCCGGCACGGCAGGCCTGCCGCATTTGCTCACGCGCTACTACACGGCGCCCTCGGTGTCGGGGGCGCGGGCCTCGGTGGGCTGGACGCTGTTCTTCATCGGCGTGCTGTACATGAGCGCGCCGGCCCTGGCCGTGCTGGTCAAGTTCGAGGTCATGAACAACCTGGTGGGCATACGCTTCGACGAATTGCCCACCTGGATGGCGCAGTGGGCCCGGGTCGATGCCTCGCTGCTGGCCGTGGAAGACGTCAATGGCGACGGTGTCCTGCAGTTCGGCGAGATCCGCATGGGCGCCGACCTCATCATGCTGGCCACGCCCGAGCTGGGTGGCATGCCCTACGTGGTCTCGGGCCTGGTCGCGGCGGGCGGCCTGGCCGCCGCGCTGTCCACGGCCGATGGCCTGCTGCTGACCATCAGCAATGCGCTGGTGCGCGACTTGTACTTTCGCGCGCGGCGGCGCCGCGCCTCGCCCGAGCAGCGCGTGATCCTGTCCAAGTTCGCGCTGCTGGTGGTGGCGCTGTCGGCCGCCTTCGTGGCCTCGCGCCGTTCCTCGGACATCCTGCCCATGGTCACGGCCTCGTTCTCGCTGGCGGCATCGGCCTTTGTTCCGGCCATGGTGCTGGGCATCTTCTGGCGCGGCACCACGCGTCGCGGGGCGGTGGCCGGCATGCTGGCCGGCCTGGGCATCACCGTCTACTACATGGTCTCGCACGTGCCCGCGCTGCAGCCTGTGTTGCCCGAGGCGCTTCATGCCCGCCTGTGGTGGGGCATACAGCCGATTTCCTCGGGTGTCTTCGGCGTGCCGGCGGGCCTGCTGGTGACCTGGCTGGTCAGCTGCCTGGACCCGCGCCGGCGCGCTGCGGCGCGCTCCGTGCCAGGGCGCGTGGCCTGACGCGGCATGGGCTCCATGGGCCGACGACATTGCCAACGAAATTGCCAACGAAATTGCCAATTTTTGTCTTGATGGCAGATCTGGATCAGTCCCGGCCCAACTGAAGCCCGCGCGTGCTGGAAAACCCGCTTTTGGGAGCCGGAGGCTCATGACACGCTGCGAGCCGTGTCCGATCCGATCCCCTGCAGAGAATTGCGTCCGCCATGCATCTTGTGAAAACGTCCGCCGGCCAACAGGCATTCAAGGAACGCCATGCCGATCTCTCTCCCCGGCTGCGCTCGGCCTTTTTGCTGTTTGACGGCCAACGCAGCGTGGCGCAAGTGCTGCAGGCCGTTGCCGGCATGGGCGTGACCCAGGACGAAATCCTGGCGCTGGTGGAGCGCGAATGGCTGGCGCCCCGCGATGCAGCCGAACCCCGGCTGGGCGTGGTGGCCGTTGCGGCGCCTGCCGTCACTGCTGCCGCCGCATCGCCGGCCCAGCCTGCCGGCGATGCGTCTGCGCCATCCGAGCCTTCGCTGGCCGTGCGCTACCGCAACGCCTATCCGCTGGCGGTGGCCATCACGGCCAATATGGGGCTCAAGGGATTCCGGCTCAACCTGGCCGTCGAGGCGGCCATGGGCTACGACCAGCTCGTGGCGCTGGCCCCGCGCCTGCGCGAGGCTGCCAGTCCCGCCAGCTATGTGCCGCTGCACGAGGCGCTGTTCGGCAAAGCCCCCTGAGCGAGAAGCCGCCCCCACGCTGTCCTTGCCGCGCAAGGTCCGATGCTCCTGGGGGCTCTTGGGACGGTCCGCAAATGAAAAAAGGCAAGGCGCCTTCGCGCCTTGCCCTTGCGTGGGCCAGCGGGTGCAGGCTCAGACGGCCAGCAGCTCCACATCGAACTTCAGCGTGGCGTTGGGCGGGATCACGCCGCCAGCGCCGCGTGCGCCGTAGCCCAGTTCGGCCGGGATGATCAGGGTGCGCTGGCCGCCCACCTTCATGCCTTGCACGCCTTCGTCCCAGCCCTTGATCACCATGCCGCCGCCCAGGGGGAAGACGAAGGGATCGTTGCGGTCCTTGCTGGAGTCGAACTTCGCGCCTTGCACGCCGTTGTTGTAGAGCCAGCCCGTGTAGTGCACGGTCACGCTGCGGCCGCGCTGGGCCTCGGCGCCGTCACCCACGACGGTGTCTTCATACTGCAGGCCGGATGCGGTGGTGGTGAAAGCCATGGTGGTATTCCTTGAGAGAGAAACGGTGGGGGAAAAAGACTGTCCGGCGGCAAGAGGGCGAAGGGCCTGGCCGCAAGAATCACTTCTTGGCGCGCGCGGCCACCCAGCGGTTGGCGAATGCCTGCACATCGGACAGGCGCTTGAGCAGGTCCTGGCCGGCCAGCGTCACGGTATAGCCGTCGGAGCCATGCTCCAGCAGCCCGCATTCGCGCAGTTCCTTGATGCGGGTGTTCAGCGTGTTGGGCGTGATGCCGCCCACGCTGTCTTGCAGCAGTCGAAAGGTCTGAGGATGGCCGTCACGCAAAGCCCACAGCACGCGCAACGCGTAGCGGCATTCGAGTTTCTCGAACAGCTGGTTGATGGCGGCGTTTTCCTTGGAGCTCATGACGCTTCTCCTTGCGCAATGGTGTGTGTGAGCCGGCGGGGGCATCCGGGTGGGACGCGCGCCGAGCCAAGTCCCGGGGAACTATAGCTCTGGATCCATTCTGCTACAAGTTTGGTAGCTCAAAACCCACAGCGGCAATGCGCTTCGCTAGAGGAATACGCGAATCTCCGAACCAGTGTTGCAGGCCCGCCACGCAACCTGCCCGCTGGACTTCGGTTTCTCAGCTCTTGAGTTTGAGCAGATAGGTCATGACGCTGGCCGTGGTGTGCTCCAGCTCCAGAAAGCCGCTGAAATCGCGGCCTGCCTGCCACGAAGGCTCCCAGCGGTTCTGCCGCAGGGCGCGCTGCCAGCTTTCGTGCTGGGTCGCCTGCTCCACGGCGCCCAGCAGGGCCTGGGCGCGTGCGGCGCTGACCTGCTTGCCCGTGAAGACGGCGCGCCAGTTGGCCATGTCGGCATCCAGTCCCTGTTCGCGGAACGAAGGCAGGCCGAACAGGCTGCGGCGCGAAGACACGCCAATGGCGCGCAGCCTGCCGCTGGCCAGGGCTTCGCTGAACTCGCTGTAGCCGGACACACCCATGCGCGCATCGCCCTTGAGCAAGGCCTCCACCACCTGGGCGCCGCCCGGAAAGGGCTTGTAGACCAGTTGCTCGGGCACCGCCTTGGCGGCGCGCGTGAGCAGGCCGGCAAACATGTGGTCCACGCCGCCGGCCGAGCCGCCCGCAAACGACTGGTGGGCCAGATCGCTGCGCAGCGCGGCGACCAGGTCCTTGGCATTGCGGATGGGGGAGTCGGCAGGCACGGCCACTACCAGATAGTCGCTGGTCAGGCGGGCAATCGGCTGCACGTGCGACATGTTCACGGCCGGCTTTTGCAGCGCCACGGCACCGACCATGACCATGCCGCCGATCAGCAGCGCATCGGGGTCCTGGCCATGGCGTTCGACAAACTGTGCCAGGCCGATGGTGCCGCCCTTGCCGCCCAGGTTTTCATACTCCACGCGATCTGCCGCGCCGCATGCCACCAGGGCCGCGCCCAGTGCGCGGCCGGTCTGGTCCCAGCCGCCCCCGGCATTGGCCGGAATGACGATGCGCAGGCTGGTCGCCACGCGCTGGGCGCTGCCGGCCGCCCGTGTCGCATGGGCTGCAGGTGCTGCCGCTGGCGGTGCGGCATGGGCCAGAGGAGAGCACAGCATGGCCAGGGCAGCGCCCTGGGCCAGCATCTGGCGGCGGTTCTGGCGCATTCCATCGGCGGTATGGGCGGCGGTATGGGAGGCGTTGGCGGCGGTTTGCGAAAAGCTCGGAAGGCGCATGCAGTCTCCAATCGGGTTCGCGCGCCATTGTGGGCGCAAATGAATCAGAAAAGCAGATTATGTAAGCATGTGCGTCAGCTGCTTGACACAACACAGTACAGCGCAGTCCGGCCCGCGCGGCTCTGGGGTCCCAAGGCCGGTGCGGTCCCTCGGAGCTCAGAAGTCGTAACGCATGCTCACGTTGACGCTGCGCGGCGCACCCCAGGTGTAGTACAGGCCCTGGGCATTGAAGTTGGTCACGCCCGAGAAATAGTGCTTGTCGAACAGGTTGTTGACGTTGGCCGCGATGCTGAGATGGCGGTTGATCTGGTAGCGCGCCATCAGGTCCATCACCCAGTAGGCGTCCTGGCGCAGCGTGGCGGCGCCGCGGCTGGTGGAGATGGCGCTCTGCCAGCGCGCGGCGCCGCCCACGGTCAGGCCGGACAGCGCGCCCTGCGCGAAGCGGTAGGTGGTGCCCAGCTTGAACTGGTGGCGCGGGCTGGTGGCGGCGTTGTCCAGATTGCTGTTGATGGTCACGTAGCTGCCCTGGGCCTGCCAGCCCTTGGCCAGCTCGCCGGACAGTTCCAGTTCGAAGCCGCGCCTGCGCGCGCCCTGGACCGCGCGGTAGGCCGTTTCGCCATTGGGCATGAGCCCGTCTTCCACGGCCGTGTTGTCGGTGCGCATCCAGAAATGGGCGACGCTGGCGTTCAACCGCTTGTCGAAGAATTCGCCCTTGGCGCCGATCTCGTAGGTCAGGCCTTCCTCGGGCGGCAGGGTGCGTTCCTGCAGATCCTTGGCGCTTTGCGCCTTGAAGATGCTGGCGTAGCTGCCATACAGCGAGATGTTCGGGCTGACGTCATACACCAGGCCCGCATAGGGCGTGACCACGCCGTGCTCGCGCATGTTGTAGTTGTACCAGCTGATGTCGGTCACATCCTTCTGGTCGTAGTTGGTCACGCGCAGGCCGGCGATCAGCTTCAGCGGATCGGCCAGATTGAGGCGTGCCGCGCTGTAGAGATAGCTGCGCTTGTTGCTGAACAGGTCGTTGGAATAGGGGATGTTGTCCGCTGGCGCCGGGATGGCTGCGCCGCCCTGGCTGAAGTCCACCTGCGGCAGGTCCAGGCCGGGGCGCGCGCCGCGCAGCAGCGTGGTGCGGTTGCGTGCGGCGCCCGCGCCCACCAGCAACTCATGCTGGCGGCCGAACAGCGTGAACGGGCCCTGCACGTCGATGCTGATGTTCTGGTTGCGGGACTCGATGTCCTTGTAGGCCGCGAACTGGGCGGAGCTGGGCAGGGCGTAGCGCAGCAGGCCGATCTGCATGTCGGGCGTCTTCACCTCTTCATGCGACATCTGCAGCTTGGCCTTCCAGCCGCTGGCAAAGCGGTGCTCCAAGCGCGCGAAGCTGTTGAGCGACTCCTGCTCGTAGCCCGACCAGGGCGCTGCGATGTTCAGCGAGCGCGGCATCCAGCCGACGAACTGGCCGGTGCCCGTGTAGCCCTGGATGGGCGTGGTGCCGCCCGAGCCGCGCAGCTCGCGCTGGCGGTAGGTGATGCCGGCGCTCAGCAGGGTGTCGGGGGTGAGGTCGTATTCCAGCGTGCCGTACAGCATGGAGCTGTTGCTGTGCTGGTGGTCGCGGAAGCTGTCGCCGCTCTTGCGCGAGGCCACCAGGCGGCCGCGCAGGCTGCCTTCCTGGTTCAGCGGACCGGCAATGTCGGCATCGGCACGGTAGGTGCCCCAGGTGCCCGCGCTGGCCATTGCGCTGGCCTGGAAGTCGCGCGCGGGGCGCTTGCGGATCAGGTTGACCGTGGCTCCGTAGGCACCGTCGCCATTGATCAGGCCCGACGAGCCCTTGAGCACTTCAACGCGGTCGATCTCGGCCAGATCGTCCAGCGAGTACATGATGTGCGTGTTCCAGCCCCAGCCATTGGTGAGCTGGCGGCTGCCATCGGTCTGCAGGTTGACGCTGGAGCCGCGCACGTTGAAGGTGGTCATCTCGCTTTGGCGGACCACGGCCACGCCGGGCGTCTGCTCCAGCACGTCGGCCAGCGTCTCCAGCTTGAAGTCGTCCATGCGCTGGCGCGTCATCACGCTCACCGACTGCGGCGTCTCGCGCAGCGACAGGCCCAGGCCCGTGGCCGTGCTGCTGGGTCCGGTCGCGGTGTAGGCGCCCGTGCCTTCCGTGGCGCTGCCGACCTCGGCCTTGGCGGTGACGTGCACCTCGCCCAGCGTGGTGGCGCCCACGGCTGAGGCGGCAGGCGCTGTCGAGGACGCAGGCGATGCCTGCGAGCGTCGCAGCGTATAGCCGCCGTTGCCCGAGGTCGCGGCCGCCAGGCCCGAGCCCGCCAGCAGGCGGGTCAGCGCCTCGGCCGGCGCATGGCTGCCCTGCACGCCCGGGCTTTGCAGATCGCGCACCAGCTCGGGCGTATAGGCCAGCAGCACTCCCGAGGCCTTGGCGAAGCGCGTGAGCGCGGCCTCCAGCGGTCCTGCCGGAATGTCGTAGGCCTGGGCGCGCTCGGTACCTGTCTGGGCCTGGGCCTGGCCCTGGGCATTCGCGGGCAAGGGCAGGGCGGACAGGCTGGCCAGTGCGGCGGCCAGGGCCAGGGTCAATGCGGACAGGTGGAACACGGGCGCAGGCTGCGCGGGGCGGAGGACGCGTGCCGCCGCGGTAGCGAGGCGGCGCTGGTGATGGAGGTCGGACATGTTGGTGCGGTCTTTGGATCAGGGAGGAAACATGGCGCCGCAAAGCGCCTCTCCCCTGCTTGTCACGCGAGATGGGAAAAGGTACAGACCGATGTCACCGGGCCGGGTTGTCCCGCCGCCTTCTCTTCATGCCGGACCTATGCGCACCCAGTAGCGCACCGGCACATGGATGCGCACGGGCAGCACCTGTACCAGGGACTGCAGGATGCGGTCCGTATCGGCGAGCGGGAAGACGCCCGACAGGCGCAACCCGGCCACCTCGGGTGCCAGCGTGATCAGCCCGGGTCGGTAGCGGCGCAGTTCGTCGATGAAGCGGTCCAGGCGCATGTCCGAGGCCACGAGCACGCCTTCGTCCCAGCCCGGCCCCTCGCCGGCCGCGCCGGCCGGCAGGGCCTGCGTGGCACTGAGCCTTGCGGCTTCGCCGCTGTCGACACGCAGCAACTCGCCCGTGCGGCTGCGGGCCTCGACCGCACCCTCGAAAACGGCCACGCGCGTATCCGCAGTCTCCATGTCATGGCGCACCGTGAAACGCGTGCCCAGGGCGCGCAGCCTGCCCGCGGGCGTGTCCACCACAAAGGGGCGCGCGGGCTGGGCCGTGTCATGGGCGGTGGTGACCATCAGCTCGCCGCGCAACAGCAGCACGCGGCGCAGCTGGTCGTCGAAGGCAAGGTCCACGGACGTCTCGGTGTTGAGCAGCAGCTGCGTGCCATCGGGCAACTGCAGGGAGCGCCGCTCGCCCTTGGCGGTGCTGACATCGGCATTCCAGGCCTGCCAGGGCAGGCGCTCATGCGCAGTCCATGCCGCAGCACCTGCGCCGGCCAGGCCAGCGACGCTGGCCAGCAGGCGGCGGCGTGACTGGGAGGTCTTGAGGCTGCGCGCCAGCGTGGCCGTGGCAAGGGGGCCATTGAGGGGACCGCTGTCCGGGCGTGTGTCAGGCAGCCTGAGCCGCGCATTCGTGGCCTCGATGCGCTGCCAGGCCCGCTCATGCAGCGGATGGGCCGCGCGCCAGTCCAGCCATTGTGCGCGTTGTTCCTCTGTGCACTCGCCTGACCACAGCTGCACGAGCCAGTCCACGGCGCTGTGGACCACGTCAGGCGGCAGCGCGGGGTCGGCACTATGGGTGGAGCCATCGGCGCCATGGACGCGCCCGGCAGCGCAGCGCTGTGTCATGCCGCATGTTCCGGGAAGTAGCAATGCCGGATGGCGCGCGCCATGTACTGCTTGACCGAGCTGACCGAGACCTGCAGCAGCAACGCGATCTCGGCATAGGCCATGCCGTCCAACTGGGCGTGCAAAAAGGCCGCGCGTACCTTGGGCGGCAGGCCGTCGAGCAGGCGGTCCAGCTCGCACAGCGTCTCCAGCACGATGGCCCGTTCCTCGGGCGAGGGCGCCAGCGGCTCGGGCTGCAGCGCCAGCGTGTCCAGATAGGCACGTTCAATTTCTCGGCGGCGCAGGTGGTTGGCCATCACGCGCTTGGCCACCGTGGTGAGGAAGGCGCGGGGCTCCCGGATCTCGGACAGTTCGGTGCGGGACTCCATCACGCGCACGTAGGTGTCCTGTGCGAAATCTGCCGCATCGCCTGCATGGCCCAGCCGGCGCTGCAGCCAGGTGCGCAGCCAGCCATGGTGCTGCTGGTAGAGATGGGCAAGGGCCTGGTGGGGAGTCACGGCGGGACAGGACACGAAGGGCGAAGAGAGGGGATGCAAGTGATAAGCATTCTTATTTTACTTTGAGTGATGCTGGCACCGCCTTGGCGTGGCGCACGATTAAGCCGGTAAAGCTTGTGTAAATGCGATCAATTCTTATTTGTGGGCGGTAGAATCCCCGGGCCTTTCCTTTCCTGGGCTCCCGTGCCCGCCATCCGTGATGGTTGACGCCGCGTGGCGCTGCCGCCTTTTTCTGTTGCGATGACATCCCCCAAACCGGACCCTCGGCGCCGTTCCTACTGGCTCAAGACACTGCACGAGTGGCACTGGGTCAGCTCCGCGCTGTGCCTGATCGGCATGCTGCTGTTCGCCGTCACGGGGTTCACGCTCAACCATGCGGGGCAGATCGAGTCCAAGCCGCGCATCGTGCGGGGCGAGGCGGCATTGCCCGATGCGCTGCGCGTGCAGTTGGTCCAGCAGCAGGCCAGCCAGCCGCGCGACCGGGCGCCCGTGCCTGCGCCGTTTGCGGACTGGGTGCGCGGCCAGTGGGGCCTTGAGGCCGAGGGCCGCGAGGCCGAATGGACGGCCGACGAACTCTATGTCTCCCTGCCACGCCCCGGCGGCGATGCCTGGGTGCGCGTTGCCCTGGCCGATGGCGAGGCCGAATACGAGCGCACCGACCGGGGCTGGATCGCCTATCTGAACGACCTGCACAAGGGCCGCAACACGGGCGCCGCCTGGAGCTGGTTCATCGACATCTTTGCCGCAGCCTGCCTGGTGTTCACCGTCACGGGCCTGTTCATCCTGAAGATGCATGCAGGCAACCGCCCCTTCACCTGGCCCATGGTCGGCATGGGGCTGGTGATTCCCATGCTGCTGGCCCTCCTGTTGATCCACTGAGAACCGAAAGAGCCTTGCCAATGAATCCGCACTTCTCTCTGCGCTACACCATGGCGCTTGGCGCCTGCCTGGGCGCGGTCCCGGTCTTTGCCGCCGGCCTGAACGTGGGCGTGGAAATTCCGCGCCTGGATGTCGCCGAATACCACCGCCCCTACGTGGCCGTGTGGATCGAGCGCGCCGACGCCTCGGTGGCCTCCACGCTGTCGGTCTGGTACGACGTGAAGATGCGCAATGCCGAAGGCACGAAGTGGCTCAAGGACATGCGCCAGTGGTGGCGCCGCACGGGCCGTGACCTGACCCTGCCGATCGATGGCGTGACCAGCCCCACGCGTCCCGTGGGCAAGCACCAGCTGAGCTTCACCGAAGGCTCCAATCCCTTCGCCAAGCTGCCGCCCGGTGAATACAAGCTCGTGGTCGAGGCCGCGCGCGAAGTCGGCGGCCGCGAAGTGGTCACCGTGCCCTTCAAGTGGCCCGCGGCCAAGGCCGAGCAACTGAGCGCCAAGGGCAGCAGCGAGCTGGGCGAGATCAGCGTCGAGCTCAAGCCTTGAAATTGAAAGCCGCCCAGGCGCTGTGCGCCTTCCCCCTCACGAGGGGGACGACGCCATCGCTGCACGTGCCAGACCCATCCACGAACCAAGGAGATTTTTCATGAAGTCCAAGACCCGCTTTGCCGTCCGTCTGGCTGCCAGCCTCGCCATTGCCTGCGGCGCCTTCCAGGCCGCGCAGGCCCACAACCTGTGGCTGCTGCCCTCGACCACGGTGCTGTCCAAGGCCGAATGGATCACGGTGGATGCCGCCGTCTCCAACGACCTGTTCTTCTTCAACCACGTGCCGCTGGGCCTGGACAACCTCGTTGTCTCGGCACCCGACGGCTCGGCCGTCGCGCCGCAGAATGCCCATCGCGGCAAGCTGCGCAGCGTGTTCGACCTGGACCTGCAGCAAAGCGGCACCTACCGCCTGGCCATCGTCAACGACGGCCTGTTCGCCTCCTGGAAGGACAAGGCCACGGGCCAGAACCGCCGCTGGCGCGGCTCGCCCGAGAAGTTCGCCGCCGATGTGCCCGCCGACGCGCAGGACCTGAAGGTGACCCAGTCCGTGGGCCGCATCGAGACCTTCGTGACCGTGGGCAAGCCCAGCGCCGTCAAGCCTTCGGGCAAGGGCCTGGAGCTGGTGCCCGTGACCCATCCCAACGACCTGGTCAAGGGCGAGAAGGCCACCTTCGCCTTCCATGTGGACGGCAAGCCTGCCGCCAACCTGGAAGTCGTGCTGGTGCCCGGCGCCACGCGCTACCGCGACAACAAGGGCGAGATCAAGGCCACGACCGACGCCAAGGGCGAGTTCAGCGTGACCTGGCCCACCGCCGGCATGTACTGGGTGGATGCCGACGCGCAGGACAGCAAGACCTCGCTGCCCCAGGCCAAGGAGCGCCGCCTGTCCTACGTGGGCACGTTCGAGGTGCTGCCCTGAGCCTTGCGTCCCCACCCGGGGCTCCGTCTGCGCCCACGCCCGTGCGCGTGAGCTTCGCGCCCGCCCTGTTGCAGGGCAGCGCAGGCCGGGGCCTTGCCGCGCCTGTGTCCACAGGCGCGGCGTCCTTTGCCGTCTCCGGCTACGCGCCGCAGGCGGTGCGGCGGGCAGACCCCGCCGCGCTGCAAACACTCACCGGCGAGGCCATGGGCACGACCTGGAGCGTACGCCTGCACAACCCGGATTTCCGCCCGCTCGATGAGGCGCGCCAGGCCATAGAGGCTGCGCTGGCCCTGGTCGTGCGCCAGATGAGCAACTGGGAAGCCGGCTCCGACATCTCGCGCTTCAACCGCGCCGAGCCCGGCAGCTGGCATGCACTGCCGCCCGAATTCTTCATCGTGCTGGCCTGTGCACTCGATTGGGCACAGGCCAGCGGCGGCGCCTGGGACCCCACCGTGGGGCCGCTGGTCGAGCTGTGGGGCTTCGGCCCGCGTGCGGAAAAGGCGCAGGGCGCTGGCATCCCCGATGCCGATGCACTGCGGCGGGTGCGCGAGCGCGTGGGCTACCAGCGCATCGTGCTGGACCTGGAGGGCCGGCGCGCGCTGCAGCCCGGCGCCGTGCATGTGGACTTCAGCGGCATTGCCAAAGGCTATTCGGTGGACCTGGTCACCGAGCGCCTGCAGGCGCTGGGCCATACCGATTTCCTCGTCGAGGTGGGCGGCGAGCTGCGGGCCTGCGGTCAGCGCCCTGGCAACCAGCCCTGGCGCGTGGCCGTGGCCAGCATGGCGGACCAGTCCACGCCGCTGGCGCTGCCGTTGCGCGACATGGCCATCGCCACCTCGGGCGACCACTGGCATGCCTTCGAGCAGGGCGGGCGCCGCTACTCCCACACCATCGATCCGCGCAGCGGCGAGCCCGTGGCGCACGGCCTGACCAGCGTCACCGTGCTGCATGCCGAATGCATGCAGGCCGACGCCCTGGCCACCGTGCTCACCGTGCTGGGGCCGCGTGCGGGCCTGGACTTTGCCGAGC
>NZ_JTKZ01000178.1:0-10774 GCF_000799035.1 Delftia sp. ZNC0008 | reverse complement strand
TCATCGTCAGGCTCTTACAGCCCAAGAAACCCCGTAGCCCAAAGCTACGGGGTTTTTTGCATTGGGCTACAGGAAACGGGGAAACAGGCTGAACAGCCAAAACGGACAACCCAAAAAAAGAGAGCGCTGACGCGCTCTCTTTTTATTCCTGAATGCGCAATGGTTCAAAGCGGCAGGCATTCGCCCTGTACAAAGACCTTGAGTTCGCCCGACTGGATTGAGGTCCAGGTCTCATTCTTGGTCAATGGCGCCGTGACGATGATGGCCACGCGGTCCTGGGGTGTGGTTTCCCGGGCGAAGTCCACGGCCAGGTCTTCATCCGACAGATGGGCCTGGGCAAAGGGGTGGCGTCGTTCGATATAGCACAGGTGCGTGGTGGCATGGGCCCACAGCGCTTCGCCGTTGGACAGCAGGAAATTGAAGGTTCCATGCGGCGAGATGCGCCTGGCCAGCTCGCGCAGCGTGTGGGTGAGTTCCTGCACGCTGGGCAGGCCGGCATGCGACTTCCACAGCTCCTGGAGAATCCAGCAGAAGGCCTGCTCGCTGTCGGTGTTGCCTACTGGATGGAAGTGGGCATGCAGTTTGGGAGCGAAGCCCTTGAGATCTCCGTTGTGAGCGAAGACCCAGTTGCGGCCCCACAGTTCACGCACGAAGGGGTGGCAGTTCTGCAGGCTTACCGCGCCCTGCGTGGCCTTGCGGATGTGGGCGATGACGTTGCGGCTCTTGATCGGGTACTCGCGTATCAGCTTGGCGATGGGTGAGTCGATGGCGCGCTCATAGCCCACGAAGTGGCGCAGGCCCTTGTCCTCGAAGAAGGCGATGCCCCAGCCGTCCGTATGGTCGCCGGTATTGCCCGCCCGCTGGGTGAACCCCGAGAAGCTGAAGCGCACGTCGGTGGGCGTGTTGCAGTTCATTCCAAGCAGCTGGCACATGGCGGTATCGTTGTTTGCGTAGTTCAAGCCATAGCCTAACGCCTGGCGCAGCAGCTGCAAGCACAATGCGGTGCAACGGCAAAAAAACGGAAGAAACCCATGCCCATCCTCTGTCTGCATACGGCGCACAGCAACGCCGTGATCTTCAAGCAGGCTGCTGCCGAACTGGGCTGGCCGGCCCACTCAATCGTTCATCAGGTGCATGAGGAACTGTTGTTGGAGGCGGAGGCTGCTGGCGGCATGGATGCGGCGCTTCGGCGGAAAACAGCAGGGCAGCTTGATGCGCTGGCAGACCCTGCCGATATCGATGCCGTGCTGCTGACCTGCTCGACCCTGGGCCCGGCCGTGGCGGATTGCCGCAGTGGCAAGGTCTGGCGTGCCGATGGCATGCTGGCCCGCAAGGTGGCCGCTGCCTTGCAGAGAGATCCCCAGTCACGCATTGCACTGCTGTGTGCTGCTCCCACAACGTATGAAGCCACGCGCGATCTGTTCATGCAAGCGTTGCTGCCTGGCGATGCACATCTGCGCCTGCAGCTGCAGTGTGTCGAAGGCGCATGGGCGCTTTTCCGTAGAGGCGATCTCTCTGGCTACCAGGCACGGATGACCGATGCCGCTTTTCAAGCCTATGCGGCCGGCGCCGCCCAGGTGGTTTTGACCCAGGTTTCCATGGATGGGGTTGCCAGGTACTGGCAGGCCAGAGACTCCCATCCTGTGCCGTGGACCGTGGCTGCCAGTGCGCTGCAGGCACTTGGAGAAATGCGCAAGTAAAGCTGCAGCTTCATGGAAAAAGGCAGCCGAAGCTGCCTTTTGCATGCGTTGGAGGAAAAGTCCTCAGCTGCGTTCGGACCAGAGCTTGCCGCCCGTGGCCCAGTTTTCGCGCTTGATGTCGGTGATCAGGATGTCCACCGATTCGGGCGAGCCGCCGAGGACTTCGACCGAGACGCGCGTGATCTCTTCGACCAGCTTGCGCTTTTGTTCGACGGTGCGGCCTTCCATCATTTCGACGTGGTACGTGGGCATGTCAATCTCCTCAGGGATCAAGTTCTAGGGGGTTGGATCGGCGACATCATATCGGCCGACGCGGGCGGTCGAGGCTTGTCGGTGCCAAGTGCGCAGGCGGGGCACAGGCAGGCCTTGTTGCGCAGGGGCTCCGGAATGCGGGCCAATGCATCGGGTGCCACCGGCGTGTCCATGCACCAGCAGTTCAGCGGATCAACGCCCGCAAGAATGGCGCACTGATTGCTGCGGCCGCACAGCGGACACAGGCTGGCATCGGGGGGAGGGGCACTCATCGTGGTTCTGAGTGTAGGTCCATGAAAAAAGCACCTCAGGCAAGCCTGGGTGCTTTTTCAAACGCCGGGCGCCGCCCGCGTCAGGCGGCGGCCTTGACCTTCAGGCGCCAGGCATGCAGCAGGGGCTCGGTGTAGCCGCTGGGTTGCTCCTTGCCCTTGAAGACCAGGTCACAGGCAGCCTGGTAGGCCATCGAGGTGTCGAAGTGGCCGGCCATGGGCTTGTACAGCGCATCGCCCGCGTTCTGCTGGTCGACCACGGCGGCCATGCGCTCGAAGGTCTCGCGCACCTGCGCCTCGGTCACGATGCCGTGCTGAAGCCAGTTGGCGATGTGCTGGCTGGAGATGCGCAGCGTGGCGCGGTCTTCCATCAGGCCCACGTTGTGGATGTCGGGCACCTTGGAGCAGCCCACGCCCTGGTCCACCCAGCGAACCACATAGCCCAGGATGCCCTGAACGTTGTTGTCCAGCTCCTGCTGCTTTTCGGCGGCGCTCCACTTGTCTTCCTTGACCACAGGCACCTGCAGCAGGTCGGCCAGGATGTTGGCGCGCTCGGCGTCGGCATTGGTCTGCTCCAGCTGCTTTTGCACTTCGGCCACGTTGACCTGGTGGTAGTGCAGGGCGTGCAGCGTGGCGGCCGTGGGCGAGGGCACCCAGGCGGTATTGGCGCCGGCCTTGGGGTGGCCGATCTTTTGCTCCAGCATGGCCTTCATCAGGTCGGGCATGGCCCACATGCCCTTGCCGATCTGCGCCTTGCCGCGCAGGCCCAGGCCCAGGCCCACGAGCACGTTGCTGCGCTCATAGGCGGCCAGCCAGGCGCTTCCCTTCATGTCGGCCTTGCGGACCATGGGGCCGGCATACATGGCGGTGTGCATTTCGTCGCCCGTGCGGTCCAGGAAGCCGGTGTTGATGAAGGCCACGCGCGATGCGGCGGCGGCGATGCAGGCCTTGAGGTTGACGCTGGTGCGGCGCTCCTCGTCCATGATGCCCAGCTTGACGGTGTTCTCGGGCAGGCCGAGCACCTTTTCCACGCGGCCGAACAGCTCGCTGGCGAAGGCGGCTTCCGCAGGGCCGTGCATCTTGGGCTTGACGATGTAGACGCTGCCCGTGCGCGAGTTGCGGATGCCGTTGGCGCCCAGACCCTTGATGTCATGGACGGCGATGGCCGTGGTGACCATGGCGTCCAGGATGCCTTCGGGGATTTCCTTGCCGTTGCCCCAGAGGATGGCCGGGTTGGTCATCAGGTGGCCGACGTTGCGAACGAACATCAGCGAACGGCCATGCAGCCTGACGGGCTTGCCGTCGGCGCCGGTGTACTCGCGGTCTGCATTCAGGCCGCGCGTCATGCTCTTTCCGCCCTTGTCGAAGGTCTCGGTCAGCGTGCCCTTGAGGATGCCCAGCCAGTTGGCATAGCCCACCACCTTGTCCTCGGCATCCACGGCCGCCACGGAGTCTTCCAGGTCCAGGATGGTGGACAGGGCCGCCTCGACCACCACGTCGGCCACGCCGGCGGCATCGGTCTGGCCGATGGCCGTGGTCTTGTCGATGCGGATGTCGATATGCAGGCCGTTGTTGAGCAGCAGCACGGAAGAGGGCGCTGCGGCATCACCCTGGTAGCCCACAAACTGGGCGGTGTTCTTCAGGCCCGTGGTGCCGCCGTTCTTGAGCGCGACGACCAGCTGGCCGCCTTCCACGCGGTAGCCGGCGGAATCCTTGTGCGAGCCCGAGGCCAGCGGGGCGGCCTGGTCCAGGAAGTCGCGTGCGAAGGCGATGACCTTGGCGCCGCGAACGGGGTTGTAGCCCTTGCCCTTTTCCGCGCCGCCGTCCTCGCCGATGGCATCCGTGCCGTACAGCGCGTCATACAGCGAACCCCAGCGCGCGTTGGCGGCGTTGAGCGCATAGCGGGCATTGAGAATGGGCACGACCAGCTGGGGGCCGGCCTGGATGGCCAGTTCCGCATCCACGTTGGTGGTAGTCGCCTTGGCATCCTTGGGCTGCTCGACCAGATAGCCGATCTGCGTCAGGAACTGCTGGTAGCCGGCCATGTCGGTGATGGGGCCGGGATGGGCCTTGTGCCAGGTGTCCAGCTCGGCCTGCAGGCGGTCGCGTTCGGCCAGCAGGGCGGCATTGCGGGGGGCGAGGTCGTTGACGATCTCGTCGAAGCCTTTCCAGAATGCCTCGGGCGCGACACCCGTGCCCGGGAGCACTTGTTCATTGATGAAGCGGTGCAGCTCTGTGGCCACCTGCAGGCTGTGGGCTTGGGTGCGATCGGTCATGGTGGGAACCCCGGTTGGATGGATGGAAAGACTGGCCTGGACCCTTTACGGGCCTGACTATAAGGAATACTTTATTAGATTTATTTGCGTACATAAATAGACCATAAATCTTAAAACTCGTGACTTTTACGCAAAAATGTGGGAAGGTTATGCGCCTGCCAAAACCATCGGAAATTGGCATGCAGCCCGGTGCGAAGGGCAAATGGCAGACAGCCAGTGCCTACTGCGCAAAAAGGCGGACCCCAGGAGACAGGCATGCATGCGCATGCCCCACAAGAACACGGAAAAGAAACGGACAGCAGTCATGGACAAGCTCAAGGCATTCGAGTCATTCGTATCGGTGGCCACGCGCGGCAGCCTCACGGCAGCGGCCAAGGCGGAAGGCGTGGCGCCAGCCATCATGGGGCGGCGGCTGGATGCCTTGGAAGAGCACCTGGGCGTCAAGCTCATGGTGCGGACCACACGCCGCATCTCGCTCACGCACGAGGGCAGCGCTTTTCTCGAGGATTGCCAACGCCTCTTGTCCGATGTGTCCAACGCCGAGGCCAGCGTTAGTGCGGGCGGGGTCAAGGCCACAGGACATCTGCGCATCACGGCGCCGGCAGGCTTTGGTCGGCGGCATGTGGCGCCTCTGGTGCCGCGTTTTCGGGACCTGCACCCCGATGTGACGATTTCCCTGAATCTGAGCGACCGCGTGGTCGATCTGGCCGGTGAGGGCTTTGACTGCGCGGTGCGGGTAGGCGACCTGCCCGACTCGGCCCTGGTCAGCGTGCGCATCGCCGACAACCGGCGCCAGTGCGTGGCCACGCCCTCCTATCTGGAGCGCCGCGGCACGCCGCGCCACCCCAGCGAGCTGACCCAGCATGACTGCCTGACGCTGTCCAGCGATGCCTCGCAGACGCGCGGCTGGGCCTTCCGCATTCCGCACCCGGACAGCGGTACCAGCGAAGTCGTGCATTTCAAGCCGGGCGGTCCGCTGGACTGCTCCGACGGCCAGGTGCTGCACGACTGGTGCCTGGGCGGCTGGGGCATTGCCTGGCGCAGCACCTGGGAGGTGGAGGCCGAGATCGCCGCCGGGCGCCTGGTGGCGGTGCTGGAGGAATTTGCGGCCCCACCGAACGGCATCTTCGTGGTCTTTCCCCAGCGCAAGCACATGCCGCTGCGCGTGCGGCTGTGGATCGACTATCTCAAGCACCATTACGAGCAGCCGGAATTCTGGCGTCGAACCCACGCGGCCTGAGCGGGCCGCCCAGCAAGGAGGAATGAGCATGGCAGTGTCGATCGCGAAGAAAGCGATATCCGCAACGCAGGCCGCGCCCCCCGCAAGGCGGCGCTGGATGTGCATGGCGCTGGGCGCCGCCTGCCTGGGGATGGTGGCGGGCTGTGCCGTCCAGGGGCCGGAGCAGGGCAGGGCCGCAGGGGCCCGCCAGGGGGCGGTGCCTGCGGGCATCGTGAGCGTCACCTTTGACGACCCTTCGCGCTTCGACGCCTCGCGCAGCGGTCCCGGGGAGACCGACAAGGCGCGCCGTGCCTGGGTGGACGCACTGGCCCAGTTCTTGGCCGAACGGGCCGCGCCCAGGCTGCCCCAGGGGCAGCGGCTGGAAGTCCACCTCACCGATGTGCAGCGTGCCGGCAGTTTCGAGCCCTGGCGCGGACCCCAGGCCGCCGATGTGCGCATCGTCCGCGATATCTATCCGCCGCGCATCGACCTGCGTTTCAAGCTGCTGGATGCCGACGGAAAGCTGCTGCGCGAGGGCAGCCGCCAACTGCGCGATGCGGCCTTCATGATGCGCCCCGACCTGTATCCCAACGATCCCCTGCGCTACGAGAAGACGCTGCTGGATGACTGGTTGCGCGCGGAACTGCCGAAGTAACGACGCAAGAGCCGGCGCGACGGGAGGACCGCAGTGGTCTACCGATTGCCTCGGACATCACGATGGCAGTCCCCGTTTCTGGCGTAATGGACGCTTGGCCCAAGAGGCCCAATTTCTATACGGATTCCCCATGACGATAGAAGCCATCCTGGCCAGCCTCCACCTGCTGGCCATCCTCACCTTCGTGGTGTTCCTGTCCAGCCAGGCGGCGCTGTGCCGCAGCGAGTGGATGAACGCCGCCGTGGTGCAGCGCCTGGCGCGGCTGGACATGATCTATGGCCTTGCCGTGGTCTTCCTGGTGCTCACCGGCATCGCCCGTCTGGTGTGGGGCGTCAAGGGCATGTCCTGGTACGTCTCGCAGCCACTGTTTCATCTGAAGATGACTTTGTTTGTCGTCGGTGCGCTGCTGTCGATCAAGCCCACGCTGGCCTTCCGGCGCTGGCGCCGCGCGCTGGATGCCGGCCAGGGCCTGCCCCAGCCGGCCGAGGTGGCCAGCACGCGCCGCTGGGTGATGTGGCAGGCGCATGTGGTGCCTGTGATCGCGGTGGTGGCGGTGTTCTGGGCGCGGGGCATGTAGGCCCGGTTTTCCTGTCTGGCGGCATGGGGCGGGCCTGCCACGTAGAATCCGCCGATGCTCTCCGTCAAACAGGAACTGCTCGCGGCTCTGGCCGGCGAGCTTGAAACTTTGTCGCCCGGCGCCGGTGCCCGTGCCGCTTTTGAATCCCCCAAGGTGGCTGCGCATGGCGATTTCGCCTGCACGGCCGCCATGCAGCTGGCCAAGCCGCTCAAGCTCAACCCGCGTTCGCTGGGCGAGCAGCTCAAGGCTGCGCTGGAGGCCACGCCGTCCTTCCAGCGTTGGGTCGATGCCATCGAGATCGCCGGCCCCGGCTTTCTGAACATCCGCCTCAAGCCCGCCGCCAAGCAGCAAATCATCCGCGAAGTGCTGGAGCAGGCCGAGAAGTTCGGCTGGCTGGCCGACCGTGGCGCCAAGATGCTGGTTGAGTTCGTCTCCGCCAACCCCACCGGCCCGCTGCACGTGGGCCATGGCCGCCAGGCCGCGCTGGGCGATGCCATCTGCAACCTCTATGCCACCCAGGGCTGGGGCGTGCACCGCGAGTTCTACTACAACGACGCGGGCGTGCAGATCGACACGCTGACCAAGAGCACGCAGCTGCGTGCCAAGGGCTTCAAGCCCGGTGACGAATGCTGGCCCATCGATCCTGAGAATCCGGCAAGCAAGGCCTTCTACAACGGCTCCTACATCCAGGACATCGCCGACGACTTCAAGGCCTGCAAGACCGTCAAGGCCGATGACCGCGAATTCACGGCCAACGGCGATGTCGAGGACTACGACAACATCCGCCAGTTCGCCGTCGCCTATCTGCGCAACGAGCAGGACAAGGACCTGCAGGCCTTCAACCTGCACTTTGACGAGTACTACCTCGAATCCAGCCTCTACACCAACGGCCATGTCGAGGACGCGGTGCAGCGCCTGATTGCGGGCGGACATACCTACGAACTCGACGGCGCGCTCTGGCTCAAGTCCACCGACTACGGTGACGACAAGGACCGCGTGATGCGCAAGCAGGACGGCAACTACACGTACTTCGTGCCCGATGTCGCCTACCACATCCAGAAATTCAAGCGCGGCTACTCCAAGGTCGTCAACATCCAGGGCACGGACCACCACGGCACCATCGCGCGCGTGCGCGCCGGCCTGCAGGCCGCCGACGTGGGCATTCCTGCCGGCTATCCCGACTATGTGCTGCACACCATGGTGCGCGTGGTGCGCGGCGGCGAGGAAGTCAAGATCAGCAAGCGCGCCGGCTCCTACGTCACGCTGCGCGACCTGATCGAATGGACCAGCAAGGACGCGGTGCGTTTCTTCCTGCTGTCCCGCAAGCCCGACACCGAGTACACCTTCGACGTGGACCTGGCCGTGGCCCAGAACAACGACAACCCCGTGTACTACGTGCAGTACGCCCATGCGCGCATCTGCTCGGTGCTGGCCGCCTGGGGTGGTGACGCGGCCACGCTCAAGGACGTGGACCTGTCGGCGCTGGAAGGCCCGCAGGCCCAGGCGCTGATGCTGCAGTTGGCCAAGTACCCGGCCATGCTGACCTCGGCCGCAGAAGGCAATGCGCCGCACGACGTGACCTTCTACCTGCGTGAACTGGCCTCGCTGTACCACAGCTACTACGACGCGGAACGCATCCTGGTGGACGACGAAAAGGTCAAGCTCGCCCGCCTGGCGCTGATCTCGGCCACGCGCCAGGTATTGCACAATGGCCTGGCAGTGCTGGGCGTCTCGGCCCCGCAACGCATGTAACTTCGAGCGACAAGCGATCTATGAAGACACAGCAACGTGGGGGCACCGTCATCGGTCTCATCATCGGCATGATCGTCGGGCTGGCAGCAGCCCTGGCCGTCGCCGTCTATGTGACCAAGGTGCCCGTGCCCTTTCTCTCCAAGGGCGGCAAGACGGCCGACCAGGACGCGGCCGAGGCCCAGCGCAACAAGAACTGGGACCCCAACGCGCCGCTGCAGGGCAAGAACCCGGCGCCGCCACCACCGGCCGCCGTCACGCCCAGCCTCCCTGGCAGCACCGCACCAACCGCCCCCACCCCGCCCGCCGTGGCAGGAGGCGTGACTCCGCCACCCGCGCCCGTGGACCCGGCCAAGCCGCCTGCCAAGCCCGAAACCAAGGCCGATGGCAAGAGCTCGGCCGATCCGCTGGGTGACCTGGTCAAGTCGCGCTCCGCCGCCGCCGAGAAGGCGGAAAAGGCAGAAAAGGCCGAGGCTGCCTTCAACTATTTCGTGCAGGCCGGCGCCTTCCGCAGCCAGGGCGATGCCGATGCGCAGCGGGCCAAGCTGGCCATGCTGGGATGGGAGGCGCGCGTGAGCGAGCGAGAGCAAAACGGCATCACCATCTTCCGCGTGCGCGTGGGTCCGTTCACCAAGCGCGACGATGCCGAGCAACTCAAGCAAAAGCTCGATGGCGCCGGGGTCGAGTCCACGCTGGTGCGCGCCGCACGCTGAAACAGCGTTGAGCAAGAGCGCTGAACTTTTTGGCAAACCCCAGCCTCCTAATCTGCAGCATTGAACGAGGAGTTTGTTTTGATGAATCGCCGCGACTTTTCCCTGGCTGCCTCGGCAGCCGCTGCCAGCGCGCTGACGCTGGGCACCTCCGCCGCACAGGCCCAGGCGGCAGCGCCCAAGGAGGGCAAGGACTACATCAAGCTGGCCAAGCCCGCACCCACCAGCGCCGGCGCCGGCAAGGTCGAGGTGGTCGAGTTCTTCTGGTACAGCTGCCCGCACTGCAATGCATTCGAGCCCACCTTTGCCGCCTGGAAGAACCAGGCGCCGGCCGACGTGGTCGTGCACCGCGTGCCCGTGGCCTTCAACGCCAGCTTCGTGCCCCAGCAAAAGCTGTACTACGCCTTTGAAGGCATGAACCTGCTGGACACCATGCATGCGCGCGCCTTCCACGCCATCCATGTGGAACGCAACCGCCTGGCCAAGGACGACGAGATCTTCGCCTGGGTGGGCAAGCAGGGCGTGGACGTGGCCAAGTTCAAGGAGGTCTACAACTCCTTCACGGTCTCCAATCAGGTGCGCAAGGCCACCCAGCTGCAGCAGGACTATGACGTGGAAGGCGTGCCGGCCATGGGCGTGGCGGGCCGCTACTACACCGATGGCACCAAGGCCGGGAACATGACCAATGTGCTGCGCGTGGTCGATCAGCTGATCGCCACCAGCCGCAAGGGCTGAGGTAGGGGCCTCGGCCCAGACCACCCGTGACAGGCCCGCCATTGAGCGGGCCTGTCGCTTTTGGAAACCTCTTTTTGTGCCTTCGTGTCAGCGCTTTGCCCCCCGGCTTGAAAGACGCCAGGAACGGTTGCGCGCGACACCCCCTACAATGGATGCAAGAAGCGTGCCCTCCATGAAACAACGACTTTCCCCCCTCCTGCTCGCAGCCGCCCTGGCGGCTTTCGCCGGTTTGGCCCAGGCCGAAAAGGCCGACAGCACCAAGCCCATGAACATCGAGGCTGACGCGCTGCGCCATGACGAACTCAAGCAGACCAGCGTCTTCACCGGCAACGTGGTGATGACCAAGGGCACCATCGTGCTGCGCGGTGCCCAGCTCGATGTGCGCCAGGACCCCGAAGGCTTTCAGTACGGCGTGGTCACGGCCGAAGCGGGCAAGCGCGCCTTCTTCCGCCAAAAGCGCGACACCGTTCCCGGCCAGCCCGAGGAATTCGTGGAAGGCGAAGGCGAGGTCATCGAATACGACGGCAAGGCCGATCTTGTGAAGTTCATCCGCCGCGGCGAACTGCGGCGCTATCGCGGCGGCCAGCTCAGCGACGAGATCACGGGCTCCATCATCGTCTACAACAACGCGG
>NZ_JTKZ01000944.1:0-13768 GCF_000799035.1 Delftia sp. ZNC0008 | reverse complement strand
CGCGCACCGGCTCCGCCAGGGCCAGGGCGCGCGGCGTGGGCACCAGGCTGCGGCCCGCACGCACCAGGATGGGGTCGCCAAACGCCTCCCTGATGCGTGCCAGCGTATGGCTCATGGCGGGAGTGCTCAGGTGCATGCGCCCGGCCGCCTGCGTCACGCTGCCCGTGCTGAGCAAGGCATCCAGTGCAATCAGCAGGTTGAGGTCGTATGTGTTCGCCATGCGAAATCATACGTTCAATACATTGCACTGTACAAAACCCACACCACTCCCGACACTGGCGGCCGTTGCCTCAACCCAAGCCCTCGCCGCTGCACGCCCATGACGCCCATGTCCACAACCTCGCTGACTTCCCCGCCCGGTCGGCGGAACCTGCCCCTGCTTTGCTTCGCCATGCTCGTGCTGACGCTCGTCCTCGCGGCCCTGGACCAGACCATTCTTTCGACCGCCCTGCCCGTGATGGCCCGCGAACTGCCGGGCCATTGGCCGCTGGCCTGGGTGTTCTCGGCCTATCTGCTGGCGGCCACCGTGGTGATTGCGCTGTACGGGCGGCTGGCCGATGTGCTGGGCAGAAAGCCCATGCTGCTGCTGGCCATCGGCCTGTTCCTGGCCGGCTCCCTGGCCTGTGGTGCCAGCCATGACCTGCAGCAATTGGTGTTGGCGCGTGCCCTGCAGGGCGCAGGCGGCGGCGGACTCATGACGCTGACGATGCTGACCCTTGCCGACCTGTTTGCGCCTGAGCAACGGGCCCGCTACCAGGGCCTGCTGGGCGCCGCCTATGGCGTATCGACCATGGTCGGCCCGCTGCTGGGCGGGGCGCTGGTGGAGCATCTGTCCTGGCACTGGGCGTTCTGGCTGAATGTGCCGCTCGCAGGGCTGGCCTGGGGAGTGCTGGCATGGGCGCTGCCCCCCAGGGCGGCTGTGCCGGAGGCTGCCGCCGAGCCCCGGCCCCGCCAGCGCATCGACTGGCTGGGTGCCGTGTTGCTGGCCGCAGCCCTGGTCAGCCTGCTGCTGGCCACCCAGCACAGCCATCTGAATCTGCCAGAGCAGCTGTCGCTGTGGGTGTTGCTGGCCCTGGGCGCCAAGTTCGCCCTTGCATTCTTCGTGCGCCAGCGCCGCGCCACCCATCCGCTGCTGCCGCTGTCGCTGTTTGCCCACCCGGCCTACGCGGCGGTCAGTTTCCTAGCCCTGTCCACGGGCGTTGCGCTGTATGCGGCCGTTGTCTTCCTTCCGCAGTATCTGCAGATCGGCCTGCACCTGTCGCCTACCGGTTCCGCCTGGCACCTGGCGCCACTGATGGCCGGCATCACCGCAGGGGCCATTGGCAGCGGCCGGCGCCTGCGCGCCCAGACGCCAGCCGCGTCGCTCGCCCGGGTGGCCTGCGTGCTGATGCTGCTGTCGTTCGGACTGATCACCGCAGCCTTGCACTGGCTGCCGCAGGCACCGCTGGCCCTGTCCGCAGGACTGCTGCCGCTGGGCCTGGGACTGGGGCTGATGTTTCCCATCATCACCGTGGTGGCGCAGCGTGTGTCGCCGGCCCGGCACCTGGGCATTGCCACGGCGGCACCCGTCATGCTGCGCAGCCTGGGCGGCGCCGCCGGCGTAGCCTTGCTGGCAGCCCTGCTCACCCATTTGATGAAACAGGAGCTGGCTGCGGCCAGCCCCCTGGCCGCACAGGCCGATGCCGTCACCGCCGCGCTGGGCCACGGGCTGCAGGCCATCTTCGGCTGCGCGGCGCTGGCGGTTCTGGCGGCGTTGGCTGCCTGCCGATGGCTGCCGGCGCGCAAAGCCGCAGCGCGTGACGGCCAGGAAGCCCCTGCGGCACAGAGCGCCGCCATTCGTTCGGCTACGGAAGGCGCCTAGGCCGCCCGGTGCCTCAGAAATGCCTCAGAAATCCACCGAAGCCGACACCACGAAGGTGCGCGGAATCATCGGCGAGACGGCGCCCCAGGACGTGACGCCGGCCCAGGCCTTGCGGTCGGCCACGTTCTGCACCGTGGCGCGCAGCGTGGTCTTGCGGCCTGCGATGCGGGTGGCATAGCGCAGGCCCAGGTCGGTGCGTGTCCAGCCCGGGATGCGCAGGCGGTTGGCCTGGTCCACGAACTGGGCGCCGGTGTAGGCCAAGTCGCCGACCAGGGTCAGGCCCGCAAGGGCGGGCACATCCCATTCCACGCCCAGGTTGGCCAGCAGGCGCGAAGTGCCGATGGGCCGGTTGCCCACCAGCGCAGGCGTGGCCGAGCGCGTGATCTCGGGCTTGAGCCAGGTCACGCCACCGAGCAGGCGCAGGCCGCGCGCGGCCTCGCCGTAGGCATACAGCTCCATGCCCAGGTTGCGCTGCTCGCCGTTGGTCTTGTAGACGCCCTGGTCCAGGCCACCGCTGGGTTTTTCAATGCTGAACAGGGCGGCCGTGGCCATGAAGCTGCCGAAGTCGTACTTGCTTCCCACTTCGTACTGGCGGCTCTTGTAGGGGCGCAGCACCTCGCCGTAGTTGCTGGCGGCGGGCGGCGCGATGTCGCCCTTGCTCAGGCCCTCGATGTAGTTGGCGTAGAGGCTCCAGTTGGGCGCCTGGCGCCAGACCACGCCCACGGCGGGCGTGGTCACGCTCTCGTCGTAGACATTGGCGGCGCCGCCCGTGAGCACGTTGTAGTTGGTGGACTTGATGGCCTGGTGGCGCAGGCCCAGCGACAGTTGCAGCCTGTCCTGCAGCAGCGAAAGCGTGTCCACCAGGGCCAGGCTGGTGTTGCGGTTGTCATGAATGCGCGGAATGGCCGAAGGCCGCGCAATGCTTTGCGGCGCGTGGGCAACAGGCGCATAGATGTTGGACGCCACCGCCGAGCCCGCCTGCAGCGCACGGTGGAAATCCTCGCGGTAGCTGGCCAGCTGCAGCGTGACCGAATGCTTGACACCGGCCAGCGCAAAGCGCGAGCGCAGGCCCGCGTCGATGGTGCTGCGGTCCACGTCGAACACCGCATAGGTGGGCGTGATGCTGGTGGCACCCGCCGCACTGGTCAGGCGCGGGGCGGAGTCATAGATGCGGTCCACATTGGCGCGCGACTGGCCGATGTTGGCGAACAGCGTGAGCTGCTGCGTGAGGTCCAGCTCGGTGCGCAGCAGCACGGCGCGCTCGCGATTCCTGGACCATTCCCAGGGCTGGGTCACGTTGAGTGTGCCGTCGGGCGCAGCAGGCATGGAGGAGAGCCCCGTGGGCATGATGGGCCGGCCCACGCCGTCGATGCGCTCGTCCTGCGAGAGCAGGTCCAACGTGGCGCGGAAGCGCTCCACCTCGTAGTCCAGCGCCACGGCCAGCACATGGCCGTCGGTGCTTTGATGGTCCATGGACGTATCGCCGCCGTACTTGCTGGCGTTCACACGGATGCCGTACTGGGCCTCGTCGCCAAAGCGCCGGCCCACGTCGGCATGGGCACGCCAGAGGCTGTCCGAAGTCCAGCCCGTGGCCAGCCGCGCCACATCTTCATTGGCGCGCTTGGGAGCGATGTTGATCACGCCGCCCACCGAGCCGTTGGGCGACATGCCGAACAGCAGCGCGCCCGGCCCCTTGACCACCTCGATACGGTCCACGTACTCGGTGCGCACGCGGTAGTTGGGGGCAATGCCGTAGATGCCGTCAAAGGCGATCTCGCCCGAGTTGCCCTCCCAGATCGGAAAGCCCCGGATATAGAGGTTGTCCACGTTGCCGCCCGGCAGCACGGTGTAGCGCACGGAAGGGTCGCGGTTCACCGCCTCGGCAATGGTGCCGGCCTGCTGGTTGCGCACGGCCTCGGACGTGTAGCTGGTGGTGCTGAACGGCGCCTGCATGTTGCCGGTATTGCCCAGCACGCCCAGGCGCACGCCCTTGGCCACCTGCCCGCCGGCGTAGGGCGCGGGCAGCAGGCTCACATACTGGTCGCCGGCCGTGACGGTGATCTCGGACAGGCGGTGCGCGTTCTCCGGCGCGTTGGCGGCAGTGGGAAGCAGGGTCAGCGTACCGCCCTCGATGCGCCCCTGCAGGCCGCTGCCCTGCAGCAATGCCGCCAGGCCCTGGCGCACATCGTGGCTGCCGTTGAGCGCCGGGGCCTGCCGGCCCTGCACCAGTTCGGAGGAGTAGGTGAGCTGCAGCCCCGCCTGGCGCGCAAACTGGCTCAGCGCCTGGGCCAGCGGCTGGGCCGGCACGTCGAAGGACACCGATTGCGCGGCGGCCAACTGCAGTTGCAGGCCCAGCACCAGGCCTGCACATGCATGAAAAACCGCTGTGCGGCGGAGGCGGAATCGGAATCGGGAGGACTTGGGAGCCCCTCGATGACGACGATATTGCCCTTGCCGCCGATGGCCTTCATCAATGCCTCGGCCTGCATGCGGCCGGCCACCACATCGTCATTGCCCACGTAGGAGGTCAGCACATCGCCCTGCACGCGCGTGTTGGAGCCCACCACGGGAATGCCGGCCTTCACCGCCTTGTGCACGGGCGCCGCGCCCGCCTTCAGGTCGATGGGCACGAAGAGGATGCCGTCGTACTTCTGCGTGATCATGGTGTCGAACTGGTTGCTCTGCGTCAGCGCGTCGTAGTTGCCGTCGAACACGGTGATCTGCACCGTGCCGTCCTTCACGGCCGGATGCGCCTTCAGCTCCTTGGTCCACATCTGCATGAACTCGCCCTTGAGCCCATAGACGGCCGCGCCTATGCGGTAGGGCTTGGCCGGCGCTGGTGCTGGTACTGGTGCCGCCAGCGGGGCCGGAGCCTGGGCCCGGACCTGCGCTGCGGCCAGGAACAGCCCACCGGCAAGCGCGGCTGCAAGCACGGTGGTGAAGCGGAAAAACGGCATGGTCATGTCTCCTGTGTGTTGTGAAAGGCAAGGGGAAAAACGCTGCATGGGCATCGCCCGGGCTCAGGACGCGAGGTGCATCAGCGCCTCCTGCGTGATGCCGTGGCCGGCCACCACGCGGTCAAGCCGGCCTTTGCGGAAGATGGCGATGCGGTCGCTCAGCTCCAGCAGCTCCGGCGCCTCGGACGACACCACCACCACGGCATGGCCCTGCGCGGCCAGCGAGGCCAGGAAGGCGTACACCTCGCGCTTGGCACCTTCGTCGATGCCGCGCGTGGGCTCGTCGCACAGCAGGCAGACGGGATTGGTGGCCATGCAACGGGCCAGCACCACCTTCTGCTGGTTGCCGCCGCTCAGGCCCGAGACCGGCATGGCCGGGCTGGCCAGCTTCACGCGCAGGCGCTGCAGCAGGCCGCCCACCAGCACGCGCTCTGCCGCGCCATCCACCACCCCGGCGCGCTGCAGGCCTGGCAGTGCGGGCAAGCTGGCGTTGAAGCGCACCGAGGAGCTCATCACCAGCCCCGTGGCCTTGCGGTCCTCGGTCACCAGGGCCAGGCCCGCCTTGATCGACGCCGCCGGATTGCCGCGCGGCAGGGGCCGTCCGTCCAGGCTCGCCTGCCCCTGGTCGGCGCGCGTGAGGCCGTACAGGCAGTTGAGGAATTCGCTGCGGCCCGATCCCATCAGTCCGTAGATGCCCAGCACCTCGCCGGGGGCAACGTCCAGGCTGATGTCCTCGAACTCGCCCCGGCGCGTGAGCCCCTGCACCGACAGCAGCAGCTCGCCCTGCGCCGCAGCCCTGCGCTCGCTGGCGGCAGCGCGGACCTCCCGGCCCACGATGAGCTTCACCAGCTGCCGCCGGTCGATATCGGCCAGCGCGCCGGTCTGCACGAAGCCGCCATCGCGGAACACCGTGTAGCTGTCGGCAATGGTGAAGATCTCCGTCAGGCGGTGCGACACGTAGAGGATGCCGGCGCCCTGCGCGGTCACGCGGCGTATCGCGTCGAAGAGGATGGCGGTCTCGCTTTCGCCGATGGCCGAGGTGGGCTCGTCCATGATGATCAGCTCGCTTTGCCGGCTCAGGGCCTTGGCAATCTCCACCAGCTGGGTCTGCGCCAGGCTCAGGCGGCCCATCTGCGCGCGCGGATCGATATCGAAGCCCAGCTGCCTGAGCAGCGCATCCGCCTGCTCCAGCAGCGCGGCATGGCGGACCACCATGCCGGCGCGCCGGGGCTCGCGGCCCAGGAAGATGTTCTCGGCCACGCTCATGCCCGGGATGGGCGACAGCTCCTGCGTGATGATGGACAGGCGGTGCGCCAGCGCCTCGTGCGGCGTGGCGAAATCCACCGGCCGGCCCTTGAGCAGTATCTCGCCGGCATCGCGTCGCAACAGGCCCATCACGATGTTCAGGAAGGTGGATTTGCCTGCGCCATTGCCCCCGCACAGCGCGTGCACGCTGCCGGCCTGCAGCTCAAGGCAGCCGTTGCGCAGCGCAGGCACGCCGCCGAAGCTCTTGGCCACGCCGCGCGCCTGCAGCAGTGCGGTGCCGGTGCTGGTGCCGGTGTCCATGGTCACGCGCCCTGCCCGCGCCCGGCCGCGGCGGCCTGCGAGCGTTCGAAGCCGGTGATGGCATCCACCTTCAGGGCCGAGCTGCCGCCATCGAAGCGCGATGCGAGGAAGCGGTCCACGATGGCCTTGGCCAGCTCCACCCCGATCACGCGCGAGCCCAGCGTGATGATCTGCGCGTCGTTGCTGCGGCTGGCGCGCTCGGCCGAATAGGTGTCATGGGCCTGCGCGGCGCGGATGCCTGCCACCTTGTTGGCCGCAATGGCCATGCCTATGCCCGTGCCGCACAGGAGAACGCCGCGCTCATGGCGGCCCTGGACGATGGCCTGCGCCACCGCGATGCCGATGTCGGGGTAGAGCACCGGCTCGCCGTCATGCGTGCCGAAGTCGGCCACTTCGTGGCCCTGGGCCAGCAGATGCTGCTTCACGGCGTTCTTGAGGTCGCAGGCGGCTTCGTCGCAGCCGATGGCCAGCTTCATGGCATCCCCTTCATTACAAAAGACCATCACATGATCATTTGATCAATGTTTTACGAGAGTCTTCTCAATCGAAGAGCAGTTGTCAAACAACGATAGCTATGTGAGCCGGCAAGATTAGTACGTAACCCGTTGAATTTTTTACAAAATTCATCAAATCCTATCGTTTTCCCTTGGCTATTGAACAGCCAAAAGGCATTGACACGCCAATTTCAACAAATCAAAAATGACCACTCAATGATCATATGAACAGTCTTCGGCACACCCGCCGGGACTGCACCTGGAGGAGACAAAGGCATGACGACCAACCGCGTGATCAACGACCCCGACCGGGTGGTGGAGGACATGCTCCAGGGATGGATCGCCGCCCATGGCGACACCCTGCGCATCGACGCGGGCAACCCCCGCGTCGTGCGCCTGCATGGCGCGCCACGCAGGGGCAAGGTGGGCATCGTGACGGGCGGCGGGTCGGGGCACGAGCCGGCCTTTCTGGGCTATGTGGGCGCAGGCCTGTGCGACGCCGCCGCCGTGGGCGAGGTCTTCTCGTCCCCCACGGCCAGAAGCTTCTACGACGCCATGCGCGCGGCCGATGGCGGCGCCGGCGTGGCCTGCCTGTATGGCAACTACGCGGGCGACAACATGAATGTGGCCATGGCCGTGCAGATGGCCGCGGCCGAAGGCATGGCGGTCAGGACCGTGGTGGCCAACGACGACGTGCCTTCAGCCGCGCGGGGCGACGAGGCCAGCCGCCGCGGCGTGGCCGGCGAGATCCTGATGTGGAAGGTGGCGGGCGCCCGGGCGGCCATGGGTGCCAGCCTCGACGAAGTGATCGCCCTCGCCCGGCACGCCATGGCCCGCACGCGCAGCATCGGCATCGGCCTGTCGGCATGCACCATTCCCGCCGTGGGCAAGGCCAACTTCCATATCGAGCGCGGCAGCATGGAGGTGGGCATAGGCCACCATGGCGAGCCCGGCATGTCCGTGCACCGCACGGCCACGGCGGCCGATATGGCCGAGCGCATGCTGGACACCCTGCTGCCCGACCTGCCCTTCTCCCCGGGCGACCGCGTGGCCGTGCTGCTGTCCGGCCTGGGCGCCACGCCGCTGATGGAGCAGTACATCCTCTATGGCGAGGTGGCCCGGCGCCTGCAAGAACGCGGCATTCAGGTGGCCTTCCGGCTGGTGGGCAATCTCTTCACCTCGCTGGAGATGATGGGCATCACGCTCACGCTGATGCAGCTGGACGACGAGCTGCTGGCCTGCCTCAACACGCCCTGCCAGTCAGTCGCCCTCACCCTGGCCGGCGGGCTGCCGCCCCAGCCGCAGGACGCCATTCCAACGCCGCCCTCTGTTCCGGCACGGACGCCGGCACAGGCGCAGGAACAAGCACAAACCGCCCGCCCCCCAGCCGCAAGGCGCACCAGCCAAGGGCCGGCCATCGCGCTCGATGGCGCGGGCAGCATCGTGCGCGAGCTGATCACGGCCATCGTCGGCCACCGGGAGTTCCTGAGCGAGATCGACGGCCTGATCGGCGATGGCGATCACGGCATCAACATGGCCAAGGGCTTTTCCGGCTGCGGCGCACGGCTCGATGCCATGGACGCCGGCCAGGCGGCGCAGCTGCCTGCGGCGCTGCAGCAGCTGTCCCAGGCCTTGATGGACGATATCGGCGGCTCCATGGGCCCGCTGTACGGCAGCTTCTTCCAAGGCTTCGCCGATGTTCTTGGGCCGGAGCAGGAGATGGATGCCGCCCTGTTCGGCCAGGCGCTGGCGCGGGCCGTCGCCGATGTGCAGGAGATGGGCAAGGCCCGGGTGGGCGACAAGACCCTCATCGACACGCTGGCCCCGGCCCTGCAGGCCTACCGGCAATCGCTGCAGGCCGGCGCCGGTTTCCGCGAGGCGCTGCAGGCCATGGAGGCCGCGGCCGAGGCAGGCAAGGAATCCACGCGCCACCTGCAGGCCCGCATCGGGCGCTCGGCCCGGCTGGGGCCGCGCTCCATCGGCGTGCTGGACGCGGGCGCCACGTCCTGCTGGCTCATCCTGAGCACCCTGGCGCAGTCGCTGCAGCGGCGACTGGCGCAAGCCTCAGCCTAGGGCTCAGCGCCTGCGGGCAGCGCCGCGCACCAGCAGCACCAAGACGGCCAAGCTCATGATGGCGAAGCAGATGAAGGACCAGTTGGCGATGGAGCCGCCCAGGAAGCTCCAGTCCACGGCAACGCAGTCACCCGAGCCACGGAAGATCATGGGCACGGCACGGCTGATGGAGTAGTTCTCGATCATTCCGTAGAAGTCGCGGCCGCAGGTGGCGAACTCGGGCGGATACCACTGCAGCCAGCTCTGGCGCGCGGCGACGAAGGCGCCAAAGCCTGCGGCGACCAGCGCCGCGATGCCCCAACCCATCAGCCAGCCGCGCCCGCCGCGTGCGCTGCCCAGGCCCGCGAAGATGGCCACGCCGATCAGCGCGTAGCGCTGCACGATGCACATCGGGCAGGGCTCCAGCCCGACCACATGCTGCAGATACATGCCGAAGGCCAGCATGGCCACGCAGGCCAGGCTGATGAGCGCCAGGATGCGGCGCGGAGCGTTGTCAAACCATTGAAGCATTCTTGTCTTTCGTCACCCGGTTGAATGAAATCAGGGCTGCGGCGCCGGCCCGGCGCTGCAGCCCTGTTCAGCGGGTGCAGGAAACCGTTGCCACGCCGTCAGATGCCAGCCGCCTCGTCCAGGAACACCTTGGCGCGGCGCGGTGTCACCACCAGGGTTTCCCCCTCGCGCAGCGCCATGTCCCTGAACTGCTGCGCAGGAATCTGCGCCTCGATCAGGCCACCCTCTTCGGCATTGTCCGTGCTTTCGGTGCTCTCCGATGGAATAAGTTCCAGGCGCGCAATGGGCCCCACGACGATGGCGCGGGCCAGCTGCACGACGATGCCCGTGGGCCGTCCCTGGACGTCCAGGTTCTGGCCGGGCGAGTAGCGCTCCACCTCCAGATCGTGCGGGCGCACATAGGCGAAGGCCTTGCTGTCGCTGGCGCCCTTGGCGTCGTGGCTGTCCAGCTGGGTGCCGTCGTCCAGGTAGACACGGCCATCGCTGGCGCGGCCCTTGAACAGGTTGACATCGCCCAGGAAGCCGTAGACGAAGGGCGTGGCCGGGTTGTCCCAGACCTGCTGGGGCGTGCCTTCCTGCTCGATGCGGCCCTGGTTGATGACGACCACGCGGTCGGCCACTTCCAGTGCCTCTTCCTGGTCGTGGGTCACGAAGATGGAGGTCACATGCAGCTCGTCATGCAGGTGGCGCAACCAGCGGCGCAACTCCTTGCGCACCTTGGCATCCAAGGCGCCGAAGGGCTCGTCGAGCAGCAGCACCTTGGGCTCCACCGCCAGGGCGCGGGCCAGCGCGATGCGCTGGCGCTGGCCACCCGACAGCTGGGACGGAAAGCGGTCCGCGATCCAGTCCAGCTGCACCAGCTTGAGCAGGCTCATCACCTTGTCGCGGATCTGGGCTTCGCTGGGGCGCTGGCTGCGGGGCTTCACGCGCAGGCCGAAGGCCACGTTCTCGAACACCGTCATGTGGCGGAACAGCGCGTAGTGCTGGAACACGAATCCCACGTTGCGCTCGCGCACATGGACGTCGGTCGTGTCTTCGCCGCTGAAGTGGATGCTGCCCACGTCGGGCGTCTCCAGGCCCGCGATGATGCGCAGCAGCGTGGTCTTGCCGCAGCCCGAGGGGCCGAGCAGCGCGATGAGTTCGCCGGACTGGATGTCCAGGCTCACATCGCGCAGGGCCTGGAAATCGCCGAACTGCTTGCTGACGTTGCGTATTTCAATGCTCATGGTCTTGCTCTTGCTCTTTTCTGGTCGGGGCGGGCCTCAGGACACCTGCGGCACACGGGATGCCTGGGAAGCCGGCGTGGGGCGCTCGGGAGGCAGCTCGGCTGCGGCCTTGGCCTGGTGCTCGGCACGCCACTCGGCCACCGACTTGATGACCAGGGTCACCAGGGCCAGCAGAGCCAGCAGCGATGCGGCAGCGAAGGCGGCAACGGACTGGTACTCGTTGTAGAGGATCTCCACATGCAGCGGAATGGTGTTGGTCTGGCCACGGATGTGGCCCGAGACCACCGACACCGCGCCGAACTCGCCCATGGCACGCGCATTGCACAAAATCACGCCGTACAGCAGGCCCCACTTGATGTTGGGCACGGTGACCTTCCAGAAGGTCTGCCAGCCCGTGGCGCCCAGCACGATGGCGGCCTGCTCCTCGTCGCTGCCCTGCGCCTGCATCAGCGGGATCAGCTCGCGCGCGATGAAGGGGAAGGTCACGAAGATGGTGGCCAGCACGATGCCGGGCACGGCGAAGATGATCTTGATGTCATGCTCGGCCAGCCAGGGGCCGAACCAGCCATGGGCACCGAACACCAGCACGTACATCAGGCCCGCCACCACGGGCGAGATCGAGAACGGCAGGTCGATCAGCGTGATCAGGAAGGCCTTGCCACGGAACTGGAACTTGGCAATGCACCAAGCCGCCGCCACGCCGAACACCAGGTTCACCGGCACGGCGATCAGCGCCGTGATCAGCGTCAGCTTGATGGCCGACCAGGCATCGGGCTCTTGCAGGCCGGCGACATAGGCATCCCAGCCCTTGCGCAGCGCCTCGGTGAACACGGCCGCCAGCGGCAGCACCAGGAACAGGCCGATGAAGGTCAGCGCAATGCCCGTGAGAATCCAGCGCACGGCGCGCGGCTCGGTGGTGGAGAGCTTTTCACGCCGGCCCTTCGGGGGCGCCGTGAGCCTGTACAGCACCAACACGGCGACCAGCACCGCGCCAATGATCTTGAGAAGCAATGCTTCCTGTGGAGACAACGCCATCTCAAGCCCCTCCCGAATGCTTGCGCTGCCATGCCTGCAGCGCGTTGATGACCAGCAGCATCACGAAGGAGAACAGCAGCATCACCACGGCCACGGCCGTGGCGCCTGCGTAGTCGTATTGCTCCAGCTTGCCGATGATGATCAGCGGTGTGATCTCGGAAATCATGGGCATGTTGCCCGCGATGAAGATGACCGATCCGTACTCGCCGATGGCGCGTGCAAACGCCATGGCAAAGCCCGTGAGCAGCGCGGGCGTGATGGCCGGCAGGATCACCTTGTAGAAGATCTGCCAGCGCGAGGCGCCCAGGCTGGTGGCGGCCTCTTCCAGCTCCTTCTCGGAGTCTTCCAGCACCGGCTGCACCGTGCGCACGACAAAGGGCAGGCCGATGAAGATCAGCGCAATCACCACGCCGTTCGGATTGAAGGCCAGCTGGATGCCGTAGGGCTCCAGGTACTGGCCCACCCAGCCATTGCCGGCCAGCAAGGCAGTCAGCGAAATGCCGGCCACGGCCGTGGGCAGGGCAAAGGGCAGATCGACGAGCGCATCGACGATCTTCTTGCCCGGGAACTTGTAGCGCACCAGCACCCAGGCGATCAGCAGGCCGAACACCAGGTTCACGCAGGCCGCCGCGAACGAGGCGCCAAACGTCAGCCGGTACGAGGCCAGCACGCGCGGCGAGGCCACGGCCTCCCAGAACTGGGGCCAGGTGAGCGAGAAGGTCTTGAACAGCAGTGCCGACAGCGGGATCAGCACGATCAGGCTCAGATAAAACAGCGTATAGCCCAAGGTCAGCCCGAAGCCGGGCAAAACGCGCTTGGCGCCGCGCCCTTTGCGCGCCGCACCGGACGGTGCGGGCACAGGAGCGTCGGCGCCAGGCCTTGGGCTGGTCGGAACGGCAGACACCATGTTGGATTCCAAATCAGCCAGTGTGGGGAGGGAGCCTCAGGCGGACTTCGCCGCCTTCATGCCTGCTTGCGTGCTTACTTGCCGGGGACGTAGATCTTGTCGAACTGTCCGCCGTCGTTGAAGTGCACCTTCTGGGCTTCGGACAGCGAGCCGAAGTACTTGGCCACGGTGAACTGCTTGATGGGCTTGAACACGTCGGCGTGCTTCTTGAGCACGGCCTCGGAGCGGGGACGCAGCGCGTGCTGTGCGGCGATTTCCTGGGCTTCGTCGGAGTACAGCCAGGCCAGGTAGTCGTGCGCCAGCTGGCCCGTGCCCTTCTTGGCCACGGTGCGCTCGACCACGGCCACGGGGTTCTCGGCCACGATGGACACCGAGGGATGGACGGCATCGACCTTGCCCTTGCCGAATTCGCGCTCCACGGAAACCACTTCGGACTCGAACGTGATCAGTACGTCGCCGATGTTGCGTTGCAGGAAGATGCTGGTCGCATCGCGGCCGCCCTTGCCCAGCACGGGCACGTTCTTGTAGAGCTGCTGCACGAACTCGGCCGCCTGCGCATCGGTGCCGCCCTTCTCGCGCACCGAACCCCAGGCCGCCAGGTAGGCGTAGCGGCCATTGCCGCCGGTCTTGGGATTGACCACCACGACCTTCACGTCGGGACGGGTCAGATCGCTCCAGTCCTTGATGTTCTTGGGGTTGCCGTTGCGCACCAGGAACAGCATGGTCGAGGTGGTGGGCGATGCGTCATTGGGGAATTTCTTGGCCCAGTCCTTGGCGACCACGCCGCTGTCGGCCAGGAACTGCACGTCGGTCGTGGTGTTGAAGGTCACCACATCGGCAGCCAGGCCGTCGTTGACGGCGCGCGCCTGGGCGCTGGAGCCGCCGTGCGACTGGTCCACCTTGATGTCCACGCCCTTGGTCTTCTTGTAGTGGGCGACGAAGGCGGCGTTGTAGTCCTTGTAGAACTCGCGCGCCACGTCGTAGGAGACGTTGAGCAGCTGGTTCTGCGCCGATACGGTTCCTGCGGCGGCCAGCGCCAGGGTGGCCAACAAAGTCTTGAGCTTCAAAGAATGCATGGTTCGCTGCCTTTTATTAGTGGACATCTCTGCGGTGGATTCACAGACAGTCACATTGTGCGA
>NZ_JTKZ01000287.1:0-19332 GCF_000799035.1 Delftia sp. ZNC0008 | reverse complement strand
CCGCGTCGCCGCAAGCTCAAGCAGATCCACCACGAGCTGCGGCTCACGCTGATCTATGTGACGCACGACCAGGTGGAGGCCCTGACCTTTGCCGACCAGGTGGTGGTCATGACGCGTGGCCGTGCCGTGCAGGTGGGCACGCCGGCCCAGCTCTTCGAGCGGCCAAGCCATGCCTTCGTCGGCCACTTCATCGGCTCGCCGGGCATGAACTTCGTGCCGCTGCAGCAGGACGGCGGCCGGCTGCTGGCCGAGGGCCAGTACCTGTCCCTGCCCGCCGCATTGGCCAGCGTGGCGCCCGGCCTGCCCCTGAGCCTGGGCATACGCCCCGAGTACCTGGCACTGGCCTCGGCCGACGCGCCTGGCGCCGTGGCCTGCACGGTGGAGCGCGTGCAGGACGTGGGCACGCACCAGCTGCTGGTGGCGCGCCTGGGCGAGCGGCTTCTCAAGCTGCGCTGCGGCGCCGACGCCTTCCTGCCCGCCGCAGGGCAGACCGTCTGGGTGCAATTGCAGGGCCCCCACACCTGCTACTACGTCAACGAGGAGCTGCAGGCATGAGCCAGACCATCAAGCCCGTCAACCAGAAGGCCTGGCTGCTGATCCTGCCGGTCATCATCTGCGTGGCCTTCTCGGCCATCATCCCGCTGATGACGGTGGTGAACTACTCGGTGCAGGACATCATCAGTCCGGACCGGCGCGTGTTCGTGGGCACGGAATGGTTTGCCCAGGTCATGCGCGACGAGGAACTGCACTCGGCCCTGCTGCGCCAGATCGGCTTTTCGCTGGCCGTGCTGCTGGTGGAGATCCCGCTGGGCATCGCGCTGGCCCTGTCCATGCCGGCCCAGGGCTGGAAGGCCTCGGCGGTGCTGGTCGTGGTCTCGCTGTCGCTGCTGATTCCGTGGAACGTGGTCGGCACCATCTGGCAGATCTACGGCCGCGCCGACATCGGCCTGCTGGGCGCGGCGCTCAACACGCTGGGCGTGGACTACAACTACACGGGCAATGCCACCCATGCCTGGCTCACCGTGCTGGTCATGGATGTCTGGCACTGGACGCCGCTGGTGGCCCTGCTGTGCTACGCGGGCCTGCGCTCCATTCCCGACGCCTACTACCAGGCCGCGCGCATCGACGGCGCCAGCAAGTTCGCGGTGTTCCGCTACATCCAGCTGCCCAAGATGCGCGGCGTGCTGATGATCGCCGTGCTGCTGCGCTTCATGGACAGCTTCATGATCTATACCGAGCCCTTCGTGCTCACGGGCGGCGGGCCCGGCAATGCGACCACCTTCCTGTCGCAGTACCTGACGCAAAAGGCCGTGGGCCAGTTCGACCTCGGGCCGGCGGCGGCCTTCTCGCTGATCTATTTCCTCATCATCCTGCTGCTGTGCTTCATCCTCTACAACTGGATGCAGCGCGTGGGCACGGCAGACAAGGAAGGGGCAAGAGAATGACCCCCACGCTCCCTTCGTTCACTGCCCCCCGAGGGGGCTCGGCCTGCCTTGGGGTGGCCCTGCGGGAGGCTGGACATGACTGAAGACCGCCGTTTCCACAAGCGCACGCTGTTCCTCGTCGCCTACCTGCTGTTCGCCGTGCTGCCCATCTACTGGATGGTCAACATGAGCTTCAAGACCAACGAGGAGATCCTGTCGAGCTTCTCGCTGTGGCCCCAGCATTTCACCTGGGCCAACTACCAAACCATCTTCACCGACGCCTCCTGGTACTCGGGCTACATCAACAGCCTGATCTACGTGGCCATCAACACCGTGATCTCGCTGACGGTGGCGCTGCCGGCGGCCTATGCGTTCTCGCGCTACCAGTTCCTGGGCGACAAGCATGTGTTCTTCTGGCTGCTGACCAACCGCATGACGCCGCCGGCCGTCTTCCTGCTGCCCTTCTTCCAGCTCTACACCACGGTGGGCCTGATGGACACGCACATCGCCGTGGCCCTGGCCCACCTGCTGTTCAACGTGCCGCTGGCCGTCTGGATCCTGGAGGGTTTCATGAGCGGCATTCCGCGCGAGATCGACGAGACGGCCTATATCGACGGCTACTCCTTCCCGCGCTTTTTCCTCACCATCTTCCTGCCGCTGATCAAGGCCGGCGTGGGCGTGGCGGCCTTCTTCTGCTTCATGTTCAGCTGGGTGGAACTGCTGCTGGCGCGCACGCTGACCAGCGTGAACGCCAAGCCCATCGTGGCGACCATGACGCGCACCGTCTCGGCCTCGGGCATGGACTGGGCGACGCTGGCGGCGGCGGGCGTGCTGACCATCGTGCCGGGCGCCATCGTGATCTGGTTCGTGCGGCACTACATCGCCAAGGGGTTCGCCATGGGGAGGGTGTGAGGCCCCCCCTGAGGCGCTTGCGCGCCTTCCCCCCGTGGCACGGCGCCTCTCTACCCGCTTCGCGGGGGAGGGGGACGATAGCCTCGCGGCGGGGCGGCCCTTGCTTGCTGTCCCTCGCTTGGGGTCGCGCCAGTTTCGACGGGCAGTGGTTTTTGTTTCTGAAAGGACTCGTCAATGTTTTCCTGGATGGCCTGGACGCTGCCGGTGGCGGTGTTCTTCAGTTGCATCGTGCTGATGCTGGTGGGCATGACGCTGTGGGAGTTGCGCAGCCCGACCGTGATGCGCAAGGGCTGGCTGCCGATGGCGACGACGCGCGGGGACCGGCTGTTCATCGGGCTGCTGCTGGCGGCCTATGTCAATCTGGCCTGGGTGGGTCTGGGCGAGAAGATGGCGCAGTGGTTCTCGCTGGAGGCCGAGCCTTCGGTGTGGATCAGTTTCGTGCTGTCCATGCTCGTGCTGGCCGTCGTGATGCGCAAAGGCTGATCACTTCATTCCATTTATCGACAGCCGGGTCCGAAGCTCCCCCGGGGCCCGCTGGTGCATGTGCATGTCGGGGAGACAGCAAGAATCTAGGAGACGGCAGATGAAACAACGACTTCACACCATCGCCCTCGCGGCGGCCCTGCTGGCGGCGGGGCAGGCGGCCTGGGCCGGAGAGGCGGAAGCCAAGAAGTGGATCGACGCGGAGTTCCAGCCCAGCACGCTGTCCAAGGACCAGCAGATGGCCGAGATGAAGTGGTTCATCGAGGCGGCCAAGAAGCTGCAGGCCAAGGGCGTCAAGGAGATCGCCGTGGTCTCCGAGACCATCACCACGCACGAGTACGAGAGCAAGACGCTGGCCAAGGCCTTCACCGAGATCACGGGCATCACCGTCAAGCACGACCTGATCCAGGAAGGCGACGTGGTCGAGAAGCTGCAGACCTCGATGCAGTCGGGCAAGTCCATCTATGACGGCTGGATCTCCGACTCCGACCTGATCGGCACGCACTACCGCTACGGTCGCATCATGAGCCTGACCGACTACATGGCCGGCGCCGGCAAGGACTTCACCAATCCGGGCCTGGACATCAAGGACTTCATCGGCACCAGCTTCACCACCGCGCCCGACGGCAAGCTCTACCAGCTGCCCGACCAGCAGTTCGCCAACCTCTACTGGTTCCGCGCCGACCTCTTCGAGCGCAAGGACCTCAAGGACAAGTTCAAGGCCAAGTACGGCTACGAGCTGGGCGTGCCGCTGAACTGGAGCGCCTACGAGGACATCGCCGAGTTCTTCACCAACGACGTCAAGCAGATCGACGGCAAGCCTGTCTACGGCCACATGGACTACGGCAAGAAGGACCCCTCGCTGGGCTGGCGCTTCACCGATGCCTGGCTGTCCATGGCCGGCGCGGCCGACAAGGGCATTCCCAACGGCATGCCCGTCGATGAATGGGGCATCCGCGTGGCCGACGACAAGTGCACGCCCGTGGGCGCCTCGGTCTCGCGCGGGGGCGCCACCAACTCGCCGGCCGCCGTGTTCGCGCTCACCAAGTACGTGGACTGGATGAAGAAGTACGCGCCTAAGGAAGCCATGGGCATGACCTTCGGCGAGTCCGGCCCCGTGCCGGCCCAGGGCCATATCGCGCAGCAGATCTTCTGGTACACCGCCTTCACGGCCGACATGACCAAGCCCGGCCTGCCCGTGGTCAATGCCGACGGCACGCCCAAATGGCGCATGGCGCCCGGCCCCAACGGCCCGTACTGGAAGGACGGCATGCAAAACGGCTACCAGGACGTGGGCAGCTGGACCTTCTTCAAGGACCATGACGCCAACCGCACGGCCGCCGCCTGGCTCTACGCGCAGTTCGTCACCGCCAAGACCACCAGCCTCAAGAAGACCATCGTCGGCCTGACGCCCATCCGCGAAAGCGACATCCGCTCCAAGGCCATGACCGACATGGCGCCCAAGCTCGGCGGCCTGGTCGAGTTCTACCGCAGCCCCGCCCGCGTGGCCTGGACGCCCACCGGCAACAACGTGCCCGACTATCCCAAGCTGGCCCAGCTGTGGTGGAAGAACGTGGCCCAGGCTGTCACCGGCGAGAAGACGCCCCAGGACGCCATGGACAACCTGGCCGAGGAAATGGACCAGGTCATGGCCCGCCTGCAGCGCGCAGGCATGGCGCACTGCGCGCCCAAGCTCAACCCCAAGGGCGACCCGGCCAAGTGGCTCAGCGACAAGCAGGCGCCGTGGAAGAAGCTGGCCAATGAAAAGCCCAAGGGCGAGACGATTGCGTATGACACGCTGCTCAATGCCTGGAAAAACGGCAAGGTGCGTTAGCACCCCCTGAGGCGCTTGCGCGCCTTCCCCCGTATGCACGGCGCCCTCTCTCGCTTCGCGGGAGGGGGGCGTCCGGGCAGCCGGCGACGCCCTCGCCGCGAGGCGGCTCTTGCTCGGCGTCCCTGAGTTGGGCCGCGTCGGCTTTGGGCGCAATACCCTGCGCTGGCATCACAGTCCATCGTTGGGCGTCCTGGGTCGCCAAAAACACAAAACGAAAGATAGCGAAGAAAAAAATACAAAAACGAGCGAAAATAGCGGAAAACCCGATTCCGTCCCCTTCGCATTGGGCGCAGGCGTGGCGTCCCGGGTGCTGACATGGCGGCTACATGGCGCCCTGTTAACTTGCCCCACATTCCTTCGTCGAAGATCCATGTCCCTCGCTGCTTCCCCTCTGCCCACCGGCCGCGCCGCCCTGCTGGAACGCCTGGCCCAGCCTGAAACCTACGATCTGGCCATCATCGGCGGCGGTGCCACCGGCCTGGGCGTGGCCCTGGACGCGGCGGCGCGTGGGTTCAAGGTCGTGCTGGTGGAGTCGCATGACTTCGCCAAGGGCACGTCCTCGCGTGCCACCAAGCTGGTCCATGGCGGCGTGCGCTACCTGGCGCAGGGCAACATCGCCCTGGTGCGGGAAGCGCTGCATGAGCGCACCACGCTGCTGCACAACGCGCCCCACCTGGCGCAGCCGCTGGCCTTCGTCATGCCGTCCTACAAGCTGCTGGACACGCCGTTCTACGGCATCGGCCTCAAGATGTATGACGCGCTGGCCGGCAAGGCAGGCCTGGGCGCCACGGAATTCCTCTCGCGCTCCAGCACCGTGAAGTGCCTGCCCACCGTGCGGCAGCAGGGCCTCAAGGGCGGCGTCAAATACTGGGACGGCCAGTTCGACGATGCCCGCCTGGCGCTGGCGCTGGCCCGCACGGCCGCTGCCAAGGGCGCGCTGCTGGTCAACTACTGCCCCGCACGTGAACTGCTGCACGAAGGCGGCAAGGTCGCCGGCCTGATCTGCGAAGACTCGGAATCCGGCCAGCGCTTCACGCTGCGCGCCAAGTGCGTGGTCAACGCCACCGGCCCCTGGGTGGACCTGTTTCGCCAGCAGGACGCCGAGGCCCAGGGCCGTCCCGTCAAGCCCATGGTCGCGCCCAGCCAGGGCGTGCACGTGGTCGTGGACCGCGACTTCCTGCCCAGCGACCATGCCCTGCTCGTGCCCAAGACGGCCGATGGCCGCGTGCTCTTTGCCGTGCCCTGGCTGGGCAAGGTCATCCTGGGCACCACCGACACGCCGCGCAACGACCTGGCGCGCGAACCCCTGCCTTTCCCCGAAGAACTGGACTTCATCCTCACCGAGGCAGGCCGCTACCTCACGCGCCAGCCCACGCTGGCCGACGTGCGCAGCATGTGGGTGGGCCTGCGCCCGCTGGTCAAGCCCCAGGACGACGATGGCGAAAACACCAAGAAGATCAGCCGCGAGCACACCGTCATGTCCAGCCGCACCGGCCTGGTGACCGTCACGGGCGGCAAGTGGACCACCTACCGCGCCATGGCCGAAGACGTGCTCTCCGAATGCTTTGCCATCGGCCGCCTGCCGCACCGCCCCGGGGGTGTCACGGCCCGCCTGCCGCTGGCCGGCGCCCCGGCCGAGTCCGCCGTGCACCACCGCATGAACCAGATCCAGGGCCTGCATTCCTACGGCACGGAAGCCTCGGCGGTGCAGGCGTTGCCGGGCAACGACGAATGGCTGGCCGACGGCCTGAACGAAGCCATGGTGCGCTTTGCCGCGCGCTTCGAGTACGCGCGCACCGTGGAAGACGTGCTGGCGCGCCGCAGCCGCCTGCTGTTCCTCGACGCGCGCAAGGCCGCCGAAGTGGCCCCGCGCGTGGCGGCCATCCTCCAGGAGGAGCTGGGACACGACGCCGGCCTGGCGGACTTCATGCCGCTGGCGGCGCAGTACCTGCCTGCCTGATCCTGTCCATCTCCATGCACAACGCCCTGCAACGCAGGGCGTTGTGCTTTCTGCGTAAGACGCTTGCGCCACGCGTGATTGTCAAAATTGATGAATATGTTTACTCGATTGGTTTTATGAATGAGAATGCGGTTCATGGCGCCCAGCTTTAGTGCCAGTGAACAGCAGCCAGCACAAGGCTGACGAGGGAGGGAAGCAAGAAAGAAAGCGCTTGAAAGTGCGTTTTCCGCAGGGCAAGGGCCGCGCCCAAGCCCGACGCGGTGGCCCCAAAGCCGCTGCGCGGTCTGTGCCGTCGTCGGCGCGGTCCGTCCGCAGCCAACAATTGCGTTGAGTCTGCCACCCTTTGCCGAGCCCGCGTGGCTCGGCTTTTTTATGGGCGTCTCCGGTGGCATGGGCCGATCGGGAGGCCCGGGCGGCCCCTCGGTTGCCGGCGCCCTTGTGGGCGTTGCGCAACGCTGCCGGGCAGGGGCGGGAAAAGTCGCTAAGGGTTTGACGCGCAAAGGAATTTCTGGGACAATCCCATGCTTCACGTGAAAATCGTGAAGTTATCTGCCCAGTGGAAGCGCCGAGAAATGGTTTTCGGCGTGGACGACGGGCCCAAGACTGACTGGCTGCTCGCGGCCCTTGAGAAGACTCTGGGGCTGTCGGGTGTTTGCTGGAGCAAGTTGGGAATATTGAAATGATCCAAACAGAATCTCGGTTAGAGGTTGCCGACAACACCGGCGCGAAGTCTGTTCAGTGCATCAAGGTGCTGGGCGGTTCTCATCGTCGCTATGCGAGTGTTGGTGACATCATCAAGGTGAGCATCAAGGAAGCTGCACCGCGTGGACGCGTCAAAAAAGGCGAGGTCTACAGCGCGGTCGTGGTGCGCACGGCGAAGGGTATTCGCCGCGCTGATGGCTCGCTCGTCAAGTTCGACGGCAATGCCGCCGTGCTGCTGAACGCCAAGCTGGAGCCTATCGGCACCCGCATCTTTGGCCCCGTGACTCGTGAACTGCGCAACGAAAAGTTCATGAAGATCGTGTCCCTGGCACCTGAAGTTCTCTAAAGGAAGCACCATGAACAAGATTCGCAAGGGCGACCAAGTCATCGTGCTGACCGGCCGTGACAAGGGCAAGCAAGGCGTGGTCTCGGCTCGCAAGGACGACTCCCACCTGCTGATCGACGGCATCAACCTGGTGAAGAAGCACGTCAAGCCGAACCCCATGAAGGGCACCACCGGCGGCATCGTGGAAAAGGCCATGCCTATCCACCAATCCAACGTGGCCATCTTCAATGCAGCGACCGGCAAGGCCGATCGCGTGGGCATCAAGGTGCAAGCCGACGGCACGCGCGTTCGCGTGTTCAAGTCCAACGGCGCCGAAATCAAGGCGGCCTAAGGGGTAACACATGGCACGACTGCAAAAACTGTATCGCGAAAAGATCGCGGCTGAACTGAAGGAAAAGTTCGGCTACACCTCCACCATGGAAGTGCCCCGCCTGACCAAGATCACCCTGAACATGGGTGTGAGCGAAGCCGTGGCCGACAAGAAGGTGATGGACAACGCCGTGGCCGACCTGACCAAGATTGCTGGTCAGAAGCCCGTGGTGACCAAGGCCAAGAAGGCTATCGCCGGCTTCAAGATCCGCGAAGGCCAGGCCATCGGCTGCATGGTGACCCTGCGTGGCGTTCAGATGTATGAATTCCTGGATCGTTTCGTCACCGTGGCTCTGCCCCGCGTGCGTGACTTCCGTGGTATCTCCGGCCGTTCGTTCGACGGTCGCGGCAACTACAACGTCGGCGTCAAGGAACAGATCATCTTCCCCGAAATCGAGTACGACAAGGTGGACGCTCTGCGTGGTCTGAACATCAGCATCACGACTACGGCAAAGACCGACGACGAGTGCAAGGCACTGCTCGCCGCTTTCCGTTTCCCCTTCAAGAACTGAGGTGGCGCATGGCTAAAGTTGCATTGATTCAGCGCGAACTCAAGCGCGAAAAGCTGGCGGCCAAGTACGCTGCCAAGTACGCAGAACTGAAGGCAATCGCCGCTGACGCAAAGCGCAGCGACGAAGAGCGCGACGCCGCTCGCCTGGGCCTGCAGAAGCTGCCCCGTAACGCGAACCCCACTCGCCAGCGCAACCGCTGCGAGATCACGGGTCGTCCCCGTGGCACCTTCCGTCAATTCGGTCTGGGCCGCGCCAAGATCCGTGAACTGGCCTTCGCTGGCGACATCCCCGGTGTCACCAAGGCCAGCTGGTAAGCAAGCAGGAGAGATTAAACATGAGCATGAGTGATCCCATCGCTGACTTGCTGACCCGCATCCGCAATGCACAAATGGTCTCCAAGACCACCGTGACGGCTCCTTCCTCCAAGGTCAAGGTTGCCATCGCCCAGGTGCTGAAGGATGAAGGCTACATCGACGGCTTCCAAGTGAAGACCGACGCTGGCAAGTCCGAACTCGAAATTACCCTGAAGTACTACGCCGGCCGTCCGGTGATCGAGCGCATCGAGCGCGTGAGCCGTCCCGGCCTGCGCGTGTACAAGGGCCGCGACGCAATCCCCCAGGTCATGAACGGTCTGGGCGTGGCCATCGTCACCACTCCCAAGGGCGTGATGACGGATCGCAAGGCACGCGCCACCGGCGTGGGCGGCGAAGTGCTGTGCTACGTGGCCTAACGGACATTAAGGAGAAATACTGAAATGTCTCGCGTAGCAAAGACTCCCGTGGCCATCCCCGCAGGCGTGGATGTGTCCATCAAGGCTGACCAGATCAATGTGAAGGGCACCGGCGGCACGCTGTCGCTGGCCCAGAACGTTCTGGTGAAGATCTCCAACAACGAAGGCAAGCTGTCTTTCGAGCCCGTCAACGACTCGCGCGAAGCCAACGCCATGAGCGGCACCATGCGTCAGCTGGTGAACAACATGGTGGTGGGCGTGAGCAAGGGCTTCGAGAAGAAGCTGTCGCTGGTCGGCGTGGGCTTCAAGGCTTCGGCCTCTGGCGCCAAGCTGAACCTCGCGATCGGCTATTCGCACCCGGTGAACTTCGAAATGCCGGCCGGCATCACTGTTGCCACCCCCACGCCCACGGAAATCGTGGTCAAGGGTGCTGACCGCCAGGCCGTTGGCCAACTGGCTGCTGAGATCCGTGCCGTTCGTCCTCCCGAGCCCTACAAGGGCAAGGGCATCCGTTACTCGGATGAGAAGGTCGTGATCAAAGAGACCAAGAAGAAGTAAGGAGCTGCATTATGTTGACCAAGAAAGAGCAGCGTCTCCGTCGTGCCCGCCAGACCCGCATCCGCATTGCACAGCAAGGCGTGGCACGTCTGAGCGTGAACCGTACGAACCTCCACATCTACGCAAGCGTGGTGTCGGAAGACGGCACCAAGGTGCTGGCTTCGGCCTCGACTGCCGAAGCCGAAGTGCGCACCCAACTGGGCGCCATCGGCAAGGGTGGCAACGTGGCTGCCGCTACGCTGATCGGCAAGCGCATTGCCGAGAAGGCCAAGGCTGCAGGCGTGGAGAAAGTGGCTTTCGATCGCGCTGGTTTCGCATACCACGGCCGCGTGAAGGCTTTGGCAGAAGCCGCTCGTGAAGCCGGCCTGCAGTTCTAAGCGGAGCGGATAGAAATGGCAAAGTTTTCTCCCAAGGTGCAAGACGAAGGTCGTGACGACGGTCTGCGCGAAAAAATGATCGCGGTGAACCGCGTCACCAAGGTTGTGAAGGGCGGTCGTATCCTCGGCTTCGCTGCACTGACCGTGGTTGGCGACGGTGATGGCCGTGTTGGCATGGGCAAGGGCAAGTCCAAGGAAGTGCCTGCAGCCGTGCAAAAGGCGATGGAAGAATCCCGTCGCAACATGATCAAGGTGTCCCTGAAGAACGGCTCGATCCATCACACCGTGATGGGTCAGCATGGCGCAGCATCCGTGATGCTGAACCCCGCTCCCAAGGGTACCGGCATCATCGCCGGCGGCCCGATGCGCGCCGTCTTCGAAGTGCTGGGCATCACCGACATCGTGGCCAAGAGCCATGGCTCGTCGAATCCCTACAACATGGTCCGCGCGACTTTTGACGCTCTGAAGAACTCCACGACCCCTTCGGAAGTGGCAGCCAAGCGCGGCAAGTCGGTTGAAGACATCTTCACCGCCTGATCGGAGTCAATCACATGACAACGCAACAAACCGTGAAGGTGCAACTGGTGCGCAGCCCCATTGGCACCAAGGAATCGCACCGCGCCACCGTCCGTGGCCTGGGCCTGCGCAAGCTGAATAGCATCAGCGAACTGCAGGACACGCCTGCTGTGCGCGGCATGATCAACAAGATCAGCTATCTGGTCAAAGTCCTCTGAAAGGATTGATGATGGAACTCAATAGCATCAAGCCTGCAGCAGGTGCCAAGCATGCCAAGCGCCGTGTCGGCCGCGGCATCGGCTCCGGCCTGGGCAAGACTGCCGGCCGTGGTCACAAGGGCCAGAAGTCGCGTTCGGGTGGCTACCACAAGGTGGGCTTCGAAGGCGGTCAAATGCCTCTGCAGCGCCGTCTGCCCAAGCGTGGCTTCAAGTCGCATCTGCTGAAGTTCAACGCAGAAGTGACCCTGTCCGCTCTGGAACAGCTGGGCCTGGCCGAAGTCGATCTGGCAGCTCTGAAGCAAGCCGGTCTGGTTGGTGAAATCGCAAAGGTGGTCAAGATCATCAAGAGCGGTGAAATCAGCAAGGCTGTCAAGCTCAACGGCATCGGCGCTACCGCCGGCGCCAAGGCTGCCATCGAAGCTGCCGGCGGCAGCATCGCCTGATTAATGATCTGAAAGAAGACATCCGTGGCTACTAGCGCAGCTCAAATTGCAAAAACCGGAAAATTCGGCGATCTTCGCCGCCGTCTGGTTTTTCTGTTGCTCGCGCTGGTCGTTTACCGCATCGGGGCTCATATCCCCGTGCCGGGCATCGATCCAGCGCAGCTGCAGCAGCTGTTCAATGGCCAGCAGGGCGGCATTCTCAATCTGTTCAACATGTTCTCGGGTGGGGCGCTGTCGCGCTTCACGGTGTTCGCACTGGGGATCATGCCGTACATCTCGGCATCGATCATCATGCAGCTCATGACCTATGTGGTCCCTACATTCGAGCAGCTGAAAAAGGAAGGTGAATCGGGTCGTCGCAAGATCACCCAGTACACCCGCTATGGCACTCTGGGCCTGGCGATTTTTCAGTCCCTGGGAATTGCCGTGGCTCTGGAAAGCTCCGCAGGTCTGGTTCTGAGCCCCGGTTTCGGCTTCCGCCTCACGGCGGTGGTCAGCCTGACGGCCGGCACCATGTTCCTGATGTGGCTCGGTGAACAGATCACGGAACGTGGTCTGGGCAACGGCATCTCGATCCTCATCTTTGGAGGTATCGCCGCAGGTCTGCCGAGCTCCATCGGTGGTCTGCTGGAGCTGGTGCGCACCGGTGCCATGAGCATCCTGGCCGCGATCTTCATCGTTCTCGTGGTGGCAGCCGTGACGTACTTCGTCGTGTTTGTCGAGCGGGGACAGCGCAAGATCCTGGTGAACTATGCGCGTCGTCAGGTGGGTAACAAGGTGTATGGCGGTCAGTCTTCGCACTTGCCGCTGAAGCTGAACATGGCGGGGGTCATTCCTCCCATCTTCGCTTCCTCGATCATCTTGCTGCCGGCGACCGTTGTGAACTGGTTCAGTGCAGGGGAATCCATGCGCTGGCTGAAGGACATTGCTAGCACGCTGACCCCCGGTCAGCCGATCTATGTGATGCTCTACGCCACCGCCATCATCTTCTTCTGCTTCTTCTACACGGCCCTGGTGTTCAACAGCCGGGAAACCGCCGACAACCTGAAGAAGAGTGGTGCCTTCATCCCCGGGATCCGTCCCGGTGACCAGACGGCCCGCTACATTGACAAGATCCTGGTTCGCCTGACCCTGGCTGGTGCGGTGTACATCACATTCGTGTGCTTGTTGCCCGAGTTCCTGATCCTGAAGTACAACGTCCCGTTCTACTTCGGTGGTACATCACTGCTGATTATTGTGGTGGTGACCATGGACTTCATGGCCCAGGTGCAGAACTACATGATGTCGCAACAGTACGAATCGCTCCTCAAAAAGGCGAACTTCAAAGCGACACTTGGCAATTGAACTAAGTGATGGGCCTGGCCGGCGGTGCCGGCGGGTCCAGTAAGAGTTAGTAGACGCCCATTCGATCTATCCATCGCGGGCATGTTTCCCGGTCGATAGGCCGTAACGGATGTAGAGTTTTAGGAGAATGAAATGAGAGTTTCGGCTTCGGTCAAAAAAATCTGCCGTAACTGCAAGATCATCCGCCGCAAGGGTGTGGTGCGAGTGATCTGCACGGACCAGCGCCACAAGCAGCGCCAGGGTTGATAGGAAAGTTTGAGGACGAATAATGGCACGTATCGCTGGCATTAACATCCCGCCGCATCAGCACGCTGAAATCGGCCTGACCGCTATCTATGGGATCGGTCGCACCACTGCACGCAAGATCTGCGAAGCCGCTGGCATCGCATATTCCAAGAAAATCAAGGAACTGACTGACGGCGATCTGGAAAAGATCCGCGATCAGCTGACTTCCCTGACGCTGGAAGGTGATCTGCGTCGCGAAACAACGATGAACATCAAGCGTTTGATGGACATCGGTTGCTATCGCGGTTTCCGTCATCGTCGTGGCCTGCCCATGCGTGGTCAGCGTACCCGCACGAATGCACGTACCCGCAAGGGTCCGCGCAAGGGTGCCGCGGCTTTGAAGAAATAAAGAGATTGAAAGATCACTATGGCTAAGTCTCCCGCAAACAACGCTGCACAGCGCGTTCGCAAGAAAGTCCGTAAGAACATTTCGGACGGCATTGCCCACGTGCACGCTTCGTTCAACAACACGATCATCACCATCACCGACCGCCAAGGCAACGCTCTGTCGTGGGCCTCGTCGGGTGGCCAGGGCTTCAAGGGTTCGCGCAAGTCGACTCCCTTCGCTGCCCAGGTGGCTTCGGAAGTGGCTGGTCGTGCTGCCATCGAACAGGGCATCAAGAACCTGGACGTCGAAATCAAGGGTCCCGGTCCCGGCCGTGAATCCTCGGTTCGCGCCCTGGGCGCCCTGGGCATCCGCATCACTTCCATCGCGGACGTGACGCCGGTTCCCCACAACGGCTGCCGCCCTCAAAAGCGCCGTCGTATCTAAGCTTTTTCACCAAGCCCACCGCCGCCCAGATGTGTAACATCGCGGGCGGCTCCCGTGCTTGTGCACGGCAGATGACACAAAGGAAATCAAGTGGCACGCTATATCGGCCCCAAGGCCAAACTCTCCCGCCGTGAAGGCACTGACCTGTTCCTGAAGAGCGCACGTCGCTCGATCGCCGACAAGTCCAAGTTCGACACCAAGCCCGGTCAGCACGGCCGCACTTCCGGTCAGCGTACTTCCGACTTCGGCCTGCAGCTGCGTGAAAAGCAGAAGGTCAAGCGCATGTACGGCGTGCTGGAAAAGCAATTCCGCCGCTACTTCGAAGCCGCCGACAAGAAGAAGGGCAACACCGGTGCCAATCTGCTGTCGCTGCTGGAGTCGCGTCTGGACAACGTGGTGTACCGCATGGGCTTCGGCTCGACCCGCTCGGAAGCGCGTCAGCTGGTGTCGCACAAGGCCATCACGGTCAACGGCCAATCCGTCAACATCCCTTCCTACATGGTGAAGGTGGGTGACGTGGTCGCGGTACGTGAAAAGTCCAAGAAGCAGGCCCGCATCGTCGAAGCCCTGCAACTGGCTGGTCAAGTCGGTTTCCCCGCATGGGTGGAAGTGTCGGCCGACAAGGCTGAAGGCACGTTCAAGAAGTCGCCTGACCGCGACGAGTTCGGTGCAGACATCAACGAATCCCTGATCGTTGAGTTGTACTCGCGTTAATTCCGCGCAGCGACATTTCTGTAAAACCGTCCCCCAGCCGCGAGGCATCGCGCTGGGGTGCTTCACCAGCCTTACCGGTGTAACGAGCCGGGGGTATTGAGAGGAAGTCTGCATGCAAACCAATTTGCTGAAGCCCAAGACGATCAATGTCGAGCAGCTTGGCCACAATCGCGCCAAAGTTGTTCTGGAGCCGTTTGAGCGTGGCTACGGCCATACGCTGGGCAATGCCCTGCGCCGTGTCCTGCTCTCGTCCATGGTGGGTTACGCAGCGACGGAAGTGACGATTGCTGGTGTGTTGCACGAGTACTCGTCCATTGACGGTGTCCAGGAAGATGTGGTCAACATCCTGCTGAACCTCAAGGGTGTGGTGTTCAAGCTGCACAACCGCGACGAGGTCACGCTCTCCCTGCGCAAGGATGGCGAAGGCGTCGTGACGGCGCGCGACATCCAGACGCCCCACGACGTGGAAATCATCAACCCTGATCATGTCATCGCCAACCTGTCGCAAGGCGGCAAGCTGGACATGCAGATCAAGGTCGAGAAGGGCCGCGGCTATGTGCCCGGCAATGTGCGCCGCTATGGCGACGAGTCCACGAAGTCGATCGGCCGCATTGTGCTGGACGCTTCGTTCTCGCCCGTCAAGCGCGTGAGCTACGCCGTCGAATCGGCCCGCGTTGAACAACGCACCGACCTCGACAAGCTGGTGGTGGAGATCGAAACCAATGGTGCGATCACTGCCGAGGACGCCGTGCGCGCCTCCGCCAAGATCCTGGTGGAACAGCTCGCCGTGTTCGCTCAGCTGGACGGCGGCGATATCGCCAGCGTCTTCGATGCTCCGGCCGGTGGCCGTGGTGCCGCAACCGCCTTTGATCCCATCTTGCTGCGTCCCGTGGACGAGCTGGAACTCACCGTGCGTTCGGCCAACTGCCTCAAGGCAGAGAACATCTACTACATCGGCGACCTGATCCAGCGTACCGAAAACGAGCTGCTCAAGACCCCCAACCTGGGTCGCAAGTCGCTAAACGAGATCAAGGAAGTCCTGGCTTCCCGCGGTCTGACGCTGGGCATGAAGCTGGAGAACTGGCCGCCTGCTGGCCTGGAAAAGCGCTAAGCACTATAATTGCGGGCTCTCCTTTTTGGAGAGCCTCAGTGCCTCGGGCAGTACCTGATACGGCTGCCCGAATTAATCAACAACTTGCGCAAATTCGGTTGAGGCAAGCTGCAGATCCGGTAACGGGTCCAGGCTTGCATCCTTGTTTGCGCAAGCCCTAATTACATATTTTAGGAATAAAGCACCATGCGTCACGGTCACGGCCTCCGCAAACTCAATCGCACCTCTTCGCACCGCCTGGCGATGCTGAAGAACATGATGAATTCGCTCATCGAGCACGAAGCCATCAAGACCACCGTTCCCAAGGCCAAGGAACTGCGCCGCGTGATCGAGCCCATGATCACCCTGGCCAAGGTCGACACCGTTGCCAACCGCCGCCTGGCATTCGACCGCCTGCGCGACCGCGACAGCGTGACCAAGCTCTTCAACGAGCTGGGCCCCCGCTTCGCAAAGCGTCCTGGTGGCTACACCCGTATCCTGAAGATGGGCTTCCGCGTGGGCGACAACGCCCCCATGGCCTTCGTGGAACTGGTCGAGCGCGCTGAAGAAGGCGCCGCCGAAGCCAAGGCAGCTGAATAATCTGCTATAATTTTGGAATACCGCGCGATGGAGCAGTCTGGTAGCTCGTTGGGCTCATAACCCAAAGGTCGGAGGTTCAAATCCTTCTCGCGCAACCAAATTGAAAAAGGCTACGACAGTTGTCGTAGCCCTTTTTTCATGCCCTCGCGCCAGGGCAAAGGCCAGGCAGACAGCCCGGCATCAGCCGCCCAGCTGGTTGCCGATGCGCTGGCCCAGCCGCAGGCGCACGCGGTGGGCGATTTCCTGGGCGGCATCGGGGCTGAGCACCTCGCTGATGTGCAGCAGCTCGGTGTAATGCATGTACAAGAGGCCGCGCAGGGTCTTGAAAGCGGCCTCGTGGTCGCCGCCGCAGACGCTGGCGTCATCGGCCAGCACGCGCTCCACCACGCCGGCCTGCAGCAGCGGGATCTTGCAGATGACGGCGTGGCGGGCGATCTCCAGGTCGATCTCCTGGAGCCGGCATTCCCATTCCTCGGGCAAGAATCGGTTGGCTGGCATGTCGGCTTTTCTCCTTTTTTCACTGCATGGGTACACCGGGGCGAAAGGCACCCGGTCTGGGGATGCTGTCATGTGAGCGGGGCTCGGTGGCCTGGGTCGCCAGGTTTACTGGCCCGGCCTTGATGCCTGTCAAACTTCGGTGGCGCAGGCGCCCGCTGGAAGCCGGGCTCATGCTGCACTGCATCATGATGTCAGTCATGCGGCGCGGCCGCCAGTGCCCGTGCAGGCTGGTGGGCTTTTGCTCCCGGCAGGCCATGCTCTCTCGGCGCCGCTCCGGCAACGCAAAGGATCCACATGCTCGAGAAGATTGCCTCGCTGTTCCGCTACTTCAAGTCGGCCGTGCCGTTCCGGCTGGTGCCGGCGCTGATCGCCACCGCCGTGCTGTTCGGGCTGCTGCTGGTGCCCGTGCCCGAGGGGCTGACGCCCAAGGCCTGGCAGCTGGTGGCCATTTTCCTGACCACCATCGTGGCCATCATCCTCAAGGTCATGCCCATTGGCGTGATGGCCTTGATGGCCATCGTGATCGTCTCGCTGTCCCAGGTCACGTCTGGCTCGTCCAAGGGCGCAGTCACCGATGCGCTGAGCAGCTTTTCCAGCCCGCTGATCTGGCTGATCGTGGTGGCCATCCTGATCTCGCGCGGCCTCAAGAAGACGGGGCTGGGCAACCGCATCGGACTGATGTTCATCGCGCTGCTGGGCAAGCGGACCATCGGCATCGGCTACGGCCTGGCGATCTGCGAGCTGGTGCTGGCACCGTTCACGCCCAGCAACACGGCGCGCGGCGGCGGTATCGTGCACCCCATCATGAAGTCCATCGCCAATGCCTTCGAGTCGGACCCGGCCAAGGGTACGCAGGGCAAGGTGGGCACCTATCTGGCCCTGGTCAACTACCACGCCAATCCCATCACCTCGGCCATGTTCCTGACCGCCACGGCGCCCAATCCGCTGGTGGTGGACTTCGTGGCCAAGGCCACGGGCCAGGCCCTGCACCTGAGCTGGACCACCTGGGCGCTGTACATGCTGCTGCCGGGCCTGCTGTGCCTGCTGCTGATGCCGCTGGTGATCTACCTTCTGTCGCCTCCCGAACTCAAGGCCACGCCCAATGCCGTGGAGTACGCGCGCAGCGAGATGGCACGCATGGGGCCGCTGTCGGGCAAGGAGCGCGTGATGCTGAGCACCTTCGGCCTGATGCTGCTGCTGTGGGCCAACGTGCCGCAGATGCTGTTCGGGCCTGCCTTCACGCTGGACCCGACGGTGGTCGCCTTCCTGGGCCTGTTCGTGCTGATCATCACGGGCACCATCGACTGGGATGACGTGCTGTCCGAGAAAAGCGCCTGGGACACGCTGGTGTGGTTCGGCGCCCTGGTCATGCTGGCCGAGCAGCTCAACAAGCTGGGCGTGGTGTCCTGGTTTGCCGTGGGCATGAAGAACGCCATCGTCGCCAGCGGCCTGGACTGGCTGCCGGTGGCGGCCATCCTGGTGGGCGTGTTCGTGTTCTCGCACTACCTGTTCGCCAGCACCACGGCCCACATCAGCGCCATGATGCTGGCCTTCCTGACCGTGGGCGCCCAGCTGATTCCTGCCGACTATGTCGTGCCCTTCATGCTGATGATGACGGCCGGCTCGGCCATCATGATGACGCTGACCCACTACGCCACCGGCACTTCGCCCATCATCTTCGGCAGCGGCTACGTCACGCTGGGCAACTGGTGGCGCGTGGGCGCGGCCATGTGCGTGATCGAGCTGCTGGTCTTTGCCGTGGTCGGCAGTGTCTGGTGGAAGCTGCTGGGCCTGTGGTGAGGGCGGCCGCCCTCATGCGGTGGTCCGTGGCTCGCCCAGCGACAGCATGAGCCGGTTGGCCCAGTTGAAGAAGGCCGTGCCGTGCAGCACATCGGAGATGGCGGCATCGTCCAGGCCGGCGGCGCGCAGCGCATCGATGTGGGCGGGCTCCAGCGCAGGCGGCGTCTGGGTCAGCGCCACGGCCGCCGTGACGATGGCGTTCCAGCGCGGTCCCAGGTCCGTGCCCGGACCCTCGTCGAGCAGGCGCTGCACGTCGCCGCCCCGGCGCGAGAAGTGCGTGGCAAAGCGCGCATGGACCGAGGCGCAGTAGATGCAGCCATTGGCGCGCGAAGTGGCAGCGGCCGCCAGCTCCCGCTCGGCACGCGGCAGGCCGGCGTCGGGGTTGTAGAAGATGTCCTTGTCGGTGCGCGTGCGTGCGCCCAGCGTGTCGGGGTCGCGCGCCAGCAGGCGGAAGTAGGGGGACTGCGCGCGTGAGGCATCGACCAGGCCTGCATGGTGGCGTTCGGTCAGCTCGCTTTCGTCCAGCGGCTCAATCCATGGCAGCCAGTCGAGCTGTTCCTGAGTGAAGACCTGGGGAGCGGCGGAGTTCGTTGAGGTCATGGCTGGGCTTGCAGGGTGGGTTGATGGGCTGCCGGGGACGCGGGGCGTGCAGTCAGCACGCGCAACCCCGCGACCACGCGGATCTGGAAGGACAGGAAGGACGCCAGCTGGGACACGATGACGATGTCCGTCTCGCTCCAGCCCGCCTGTTGCAGCGCCTGCAGGGCCCCGGCGCTGGCGTCGCGCGGGTGGTAGGCCAGCAGGTGCGCATGGGCCAGCGCCGCGGCCAGGCGCGCGCCCAGCAG